>DBWG01000162.1:0-753 GCA_002308635.1 Ruminococcaceae bacterium UBA1244
ACCTCATAACCTTCAGCATCAAACATCTGTCTGAATGCAAGACGGCCGATACGGCCGAAACCATTGATAGCAACTTTAACTGACATGGGAATTACCTCCTAATATTTTCTGTACATATATTCTACAACATTTTTAGAAAAATTACAAGTGCCTACATAGACTTTAGCAAAATTTTTTTGAAAAATAATTACCGCATAAAGCAGCAGCCGGCAGCTGAAAAGCGGGATATTGTATTTTCAGGCATAAAAAATTCCGGAATTGCCAGGAGTTAGTAAATTTCTACTTGATTTTATTGTAAAATAAATATAAAATAGTAAGCAGCAAGTGATGGAAAGGGACATTTATGGGAAGACATATTTACAAAGGAGCAAACCGAAAAAGAAAGAGAGGCTCGTCCGGAAATATCCGGAGGGGTCTTAGAAGAGCGCTTTCTATAGATTTTTCAAAACCGCTTACGATGCGTGACCAGTTTGTTATCATGCTTATAATACTTTTTATATCTGCTGCCCTGTTTGCTTTTGTCTATCTTTGGGCATTCCTGTTTTCAGGAAAGAAGGAAACTGACAAGCAGTCTGCTTCTGCCGAAGTATCGGTTTCTGAGGTATCTTCGGTTTCTTTCCCTGAAAAAGTATCGGATGTGTCTTCGGAAGCTTCTCATAAGCTTCCGGAAGAATCAGAGAAGTCAGAAGGCTCGGAAGAATCGGAAGAATCGGAAGAATCGGAAAAGTCAGAGGATTCGGAAAATTCAGAGGA
>DBWG01000162.1:819-17367 GCA_002308635.1 Ruminococcaceae bacterium UBA1244
TCGGAAAATTCAGAGGATTCGGAAAAGTCAGAAGAATCGGAAAGATCTGAGGAATCAGAAGAGTCTGAGGAATCAGAAGAGTCTGAGGAATCAGAAGAGTCTGAGGAATCGGAAGAGTCAGAGGAGTCAGAAGAATCTGAGGAATCGGAAGAATCGCAGGAATCCTCTTATGATGAGAATTTGCCGATGTATTGCCGAAACATGGCATCTGTCATAAAGAGCGGAGAGATGGTACACTACGGAAATATGATACTTGTGAATAAGAATTTTAAGGGATATACCGACGGAGAAAACGTAGTTCCGATAACAGACGGTTCAGGCGGGAAATATGTTGTTACTGATCTTGACGTATCCCTTGAACGCACGGCTGCCGATCATCTCAATGAAATGCTTGGAGATTTTTATGACTATTTCGGCGAGACGGATATTATGGTCGCCTGCGGGTACAGGAGCTATGCTACTCAGTCAAGGCTCTATGAGGAAGAAATAGAGGATGTGGGTGAAGAGGATGCCGCAAAATGGGTCGCACGTCCGGGATACAGCGAACACCAGACGGGACTTGCAGTTGATCTTAACCTGAATATCTCCGGCGACAGCGGTATCCGTTATGAGGGAACGGGTATTTATTCCTGGATAAACGAAAACAGCTGCGACTATGGCTTTATATTGAGATATCCTCTCGGTATGGAGTCCGTCACAGGCTATGAATATGAGCCATGGCATTTCCGCTATGTCGGAAAGGAAGCTGCAAGATATATCACATACAATGATCTGACGCTTGAGGAATATCTTGATATCGTCCACGCCGCCACGCCCGAAAGACCAATAGTACTTTCAGAGAGCGAAGGCGTTTACACATACTTTGTTCACGGCGACCCGTACAGTTATAATTCTGTTGCTGTTCCGGAGGACTATTATTATGAGCTTTCCGGCAACAACTATGACGGCTTTATAGTTACGGTATATGACAGGCCGGCGTATGACGGTGATGAAGAGTCAGACGAAGATGGATATGATGAATGAAAAAACTCTGCTGCATAACGGAATGTTGGTGCAGCAGAGTTTTTGATTATGTTTTTGAAGTTTCGGTCTCGTTTTCCGGTTCTGATTCGGCTTTGGTTTCCGGTTCGGTTTCGGGTTCTGATTCGGTCTTTGGATGTGACCTTCTGCTGAAAAACGGCAGTCCGGAGAATTTTTTCTTTATGTATTCAAATTCGGAGCTGTCGTCATGGAGCGGTTCGGGATCAAGCTTTGAGTGCAGTCCCTGCTGATGGTACTTCATAACGTAGCTGAGTCCTGATCCGACTATCAGCCAGAAAATATAAACACGGTAAGTATAATCCGTAAACAGTGCCGCCTCAAACATTGAATAAACACAATATGCCGTGCAGAAAGCGGCGATCAGTACAAGCACGTTGCCGTCCCTGCGGCTGCGTATCTTGTGGCGGAACATGGATTTGAGTATCGCCTTTGCGATGGTCAGCGTCAGGACCAAAAACAGGCTAAGCCCCGCAAGTCCGAAGCTTACTGTGATAGTGAGAAGCCCGTTGTGGAAGTCCACATATTTGTTGTCGCCGAGCTGTGTGTAGCGTATCCCGCCTAAATATTCAACGCCGTAATCGGAAATATTGTCCTTTCCGATGCCGAATATCGGGTGAAGCTCAATAAGTCCCAGCGCCTGACGCCAGAGAACAAAGCGTCCGCTGTCGATGTTTGAATTCTGGTGGCCGAGAATTTTTTTGCTGCTGTCGGCATCCTTTGAGACCTCCGACTTGTCGAGTTTCAGGTTGTCGTCATCGGCGTTAAGGTCTTTTGAGATGACGATGTCTGATTCACGGGAGACCAGCATATTTGAAACACCGTTTTGTATGCCTGCACGTATGAACAATGCCGCCGCAACTATGACCGTACAGGCAAGAACTGCCGCTGTGACCCTGAAAATGAAGGTGGGGGATTTTTTGAGAGAAAACTCCTTGAAAAGCTCATAGAAAAACAGGAATGAAACATAAACGATGATAAAAACCATTGAAGCATTGGAATCGGTAAGAACGAGCGACAAAGCGTTCAGTACTATGCCGGAGATGTACCATATCCTCAGCTTTTTTGTGATGGTCCTGTCGGCACGGCGCATACGCAGGAGCATTGTACAGAGTATTATGCACATTGCGGAATAGAACCCTGTGACGTTTGCGTTTGGTATGATGCCGACAAAGCGTCCTTCGATGATACAGAAATCAAATCCCATCAGGCTGAAGCCGCTTGGGAATATTGCAAAGAGAACAAGCCCGATTAGCATTGTGAGGTTTGTGAGGACAACAAGAACATCAAACAGCCGTTTGAGTTCTTTTTTTACCCGCAGATTGCTTTTTTCGGCGTGTATGCCGTAGAACAGGCAGAAGCACACCGCAATGAAATAGAGCGTCAGCAGGTTGCTGAACAGGTTGATCTCACTGTGAAGTATCACCGACACAAACGCAGACAGCATGAACACAAAGATTATCCTTCTGAATTTAAGGCGCATTATCCTGTGGCGTACAAAGAAGTGCCTGATAATAAGCCCCAGCGACCATACTGCCATAAGTATGACCGCAGAAAAATAGGCGGGGTACGAAAGGTATCTTATGTCACAATACAACACCACAAAAAACACAAGTCTGAAATTTGACGGCTCGTCAAAAAAGCTCAGGACCTTCTGCATCAAGGTTTTTTTGGCTTTTTCAGACTCCAAAGGCATCACCTCGTTTCAGAAAAAATGATACAGATATACAGATATATTATACAGCATAACCATAAGGATTTCAACACTTTTTGAACAATTTGTTGAAAACTTTTAACGGTTCGTCAAAAACAAAAACGGTACATTTTCAGACAGCGAAAATGTACCGGGTTCTGTTAAATATCATACATTAAAGCGGAAAAGTACGATGTCGCCGTCCTTCATGACATATTCCTTTCCTTCGGAGCGGACAAGACCCTTTTCCTTTGCGGCAGCCATTGAACCGCAGCTTATGAGGTCGTCAAAGGCTACGACTTCAGCACGGATGAAGCCTCTTTCAAAGTCGGAATGTATTTTTCCGGCAGCCTGCGGAGCCTTTGTGCCTTTTGTGATGGTCCATGCACGAACCTCCGGCTTTCCGGCGGTGAGGTATGAGATGAGTCCAAGAAGGTCATAGCAGGCGTTGATAAGGCGGTCAAGTCCTGACTGTTCAAGTCCCATCTCAGAGAGGAAAAGCTCCTTTTCGTCAGGCTCCATGCCGGATATCTCAGCCTCTACTTCTGCGCATATCGGCAGAACGCCGGCATTTTCTGATGCGGCGATCTCCTTTACTACCGCAAAATAGGGATTGCCGTCGGCTGAACCGTCTTTGAAGTCGGTGTCGCTGAGGTTTGCGGCATAGATTATCGGCTTGTTGGTGAGGAGTGAAACCGTGGAAAGAAGTTCGGCTTCTTCGGGTGTGCAGTCTACGGAACGTGCGGCTCTGCCTTCGTTGAGGGCCTCTTTTACGCGGTTGAAGAAATCAAGCTCCGCCTGATATTTTTTGTCGCCCTTGATGAGCTTCTGGGTCTTGTCGATACGGCGGTCAAGTATCTCGATATCCGAGAGTATCAGCTCATAGTTGATGGTCTCGATATCACGCTTCGGGTCGATGCTGCCCTCAACATGAACGATATCATCGTTTTCAAAGCAGCGGACAACATGGACTATAGCGTCTACCTCACGGATATTGGACAGGAACTTGTTTCCAAGACCTTCGCCTTTTGAAGCACCCTTTACGAGACCTGCGATATCCACAAATTCAATGGTCGCCGGAGTATATTTTTCCGGTTCATACATCTCGGCAAGCTTGTCAAGACGCTTGTTCGGCACTGCAACAACACCTACATTCGGTTCGATGGTGCAGAACGGATAGTTTGCCGACTGTGCGCCGGCATTTGTGATAGCGTTAAAAAGTGTGCTTTTGCCTACATTCGGCAGACCTACTATTCCTAATTTCATTTTATCTCAAACTCCTTTTTATTTGACAAATATAATAGCATTATAACATACAGGGCTGGATTTCTCAATAGACTTTTCGATATTTGAGATAGTAAGCAGAAAAATGCTGAAAATTAATGATTTTTGTAATAATTGTTTGACTTTGACTTATAGATGTGATAAAATTTGATGCAAAAAATGGATGTCGTTTGACTATCCGGGAGGCAGCATCAAAGTGAATCTCAGGACAATCTTATGGAATGACGGGCAGAACTGTATAAAAAACAAAATGACAGAACATCTTCGGGAGTTCTGTCATTTTTTGTTTGCCGAAATTACTTTTCGGCCGGTTCCCACTTGCACCGGACGGGAGACACTATCGAACCGTCCTTTTTCATTGCCGTCATCGTCTTGTCGACTATCTTGCGGTCAAGACCCGTCAGCTCGGCGATTTTTCCGGCATTGAGGGGTTCGCCGGCTTTTTTCATAGCGTCAAGGATAAGCTCTTTTTCGTCCATTTGTCTCAGCTCCTTATATTTTATTGCTGTATTTGTATTATACCACAGCGTCCGGCAAAAAGCTATACAATAATTAGCGCCGTATCAAAGGAAAGTTTAGAAGTCCGGTATACGTCCGGTGCGGCTGCGCACCTTGAAATGCGGGAAAAATTAGTGTATAATGTGTGATATAGTGGAGAGGTGTTTAAAAAAGAGCAAAAAACAGGAGGCCTGAATATGAATATACAGAAGCTCATATCTGCGGCTCAGCAAAAAGAACTGCCTGATCTTGTACTTAAAAACGGCAGGATACTCAATGTCTTTACCGGTGAGATCATAAGCGGCGATGTTGCCGTAACGGACGGCTATATTGCCGGCATCGGAGATTACAGCGGCAGGACAGAAAGGGATGTCGGAGGAAGATATATCGTTCCGGGATTTATCAATGCCCATGTTCATGTTGAATCCTCGATGGTAACTCCGCAGGTCTATTCCCTTGAAGAGCTGCGCCACGGAACAACGACAATAATAACAGACCCCCACGAGATCGTTAATGTCGGAGGAACGGGTGCGCTTGCGGATATTATCAGTTCTGCTGAAAGAAGTCCCATAAACTATTATGTAATGCTCCCGTCCTGCGTTCCTGCAACGCCCTTTGAACATTCCGGCGCAGATCTTTCGGCTTCCGATCTTGTACAGTTCAGGGATCACCCTTTGGTTTTGGGACTTGGCGAGATGATGAATTCCGTCGGTGTGATATCAAACGACAGCGGTGTCATTGAAAAGTTAGAGAGATTCTCCGACATGATAATTGACGGTCATGCTCCGTTGATGACAGGAAAAGCTCTCAATGCCTATGCCTGCGGAGGAATTGACACAGATCACGAAAGCATCACATACGAAGAAGCGGCAGGAAAGCTTCGCTGCGGTATAGCCGTTCTCGTGAGAGAAGGTTCTGCGTCAAAAAATCTTGAAGCTATAATCACGGGTACAGTGAAAAACGGTATTGATACATCCCGCCTTGCTTTCTGTACTGACGACAAGCACCTTGCGGATATCCGCAGAGATGGAACTATCCGCTATAATATCGAAAAAAGTATCTCGCTCGGTCTTTCTCCGATAAAGGCATATCAGATGGCAACAATAAACGCCGCAAGGATATACGGCCTTAAAAATATCGGCGCAGTTGCCTGCGGATATAAAGCCGATATCGTTGTACTCGACGACCTTGAAAAGGTTTCGGTAAATTCCGTATACAAGGACGGTGTTCTTTCAACGGAGATAGGGCTGTCTGCAAAGAAAGAGTTTGACAGCTCAGGCTCGGCTCTGCACCCGATGCGTTCCGTGAATATAGCACCTCTGCGGGAGGACGCATTTGATGTGCCGCAGAGTGAAAAGTATTCCGTCATCGGAATTATAAAAAAACAGATAGCAACAAAACATCTTTATATGACGCATGACGAGGTTACGGAAGGACTGAAAAACGGTTCTGTCAGAAAGATAGCCGTTGTAGAAAGGCACCATGCAACAGGCAGTCATGCCTGCGCCTACATAGCCGGCTACGGTCTGAAGCACGGTGCGGTCGCAACAACAGTCGCACATGATTCACATAATGTCATTGTGACCGGAGACAATAACAGCGATATGCTCTGTGCGGTCAATGAACTGAAAAAAATAAACGGCGGATATACTATCGTCTCGGACGGAAAGGTGATCGGTTCTCTGCCGCTGGAGCTTGGAGGACTTATGAGCCTCAGGAGCGCAGACGAGTTCATCCCGATGCTTGCGGATATAATAAACAAAGCATACGAAATGGGCGTGGACAGGGATATAGACCCGTTCATCACGCTTTCGTTTATGGCGCTTCCCGTTATCCCTGAGATACGCATTACGGACTGCGGTCTGTTTGATGCCGATAAATTTGAATTTATAGACCAGAACTGAAAGGAGATAGTTTTATGAAACACTACAAGGCCGGTTTTCTTTTTCTTGCTTTGATATGCGCATTTACATTCGGTTGCGGAAAAGATGAAGACAGCAGTGAAAATAAAACGTCAGCAATTTCTGCGGAGGAAACAACAGCATCCGAGACCGCATCCTCAGAGACTGTCTCCGCTGCGGAAAGCTCAGCCGCCGAAGATGTCAGCGTACCGCTGATGCTCGAATCAAGCGGCGGTGAACGCAGTGTTGTGAAGTTTTCTATCGAAAAGGACAAGCCTTTCAATACGCTTGACGAGTTTGTTGAGTCGGAGTCCGGAAAAAAGGTAATAAACGAGTTTATTTCCAATCTTGAAAAAAATGATACGGAAAGCGTATTCTCGTCAAAGGTTTATGCAGAAGAAAACAATTTTGTGCTTGAAAGAAGATTCAGCAGTGATTTTAATCTCTGGCTCGAAAAAAATACGATCGAGAATCTGAAAACATCCGTAGAATCCAAAAAGGATGTATATATTTCCGTTGTTGATGTTCTTGAAGGCTGTATAGACCAGCGAAACTTAAAATTCTGCGTCCGCTATACCGACCCGGACGGAAAGGTCCTTTTTGAAAAGCAGTTCGATAACAGCAAGCTTAACCCAAAGCCGCTTGATCCGCCTTCTTCTCAGACGGAGGTCAGCGGACAGACTTCAGCTGAAAGTGCAGTGTCATCTGCGGGATGAGACGGATCCGGAAGGATCGACCGAAAGGAAAGGGAATATGAAAAGAATCATCAGGATAATTGCCGTATCTCTTGCGGCAGCGGCAGCGGCATTTTCAGTCTGTGCCTGCGGAAATAAAAGCGGCGGAACAGACAGCACCGAGTCTGCTGAAGTATATGTTGTTCCGGAGGTGTCAAAACAGCCGGAACAGTCAAGCGCTCCCGAAAAAACTAAGGAAAGCTCTGCCGTACAAAACAGCGGAAAGGGACTTTTTACTCTCAGGGAAGCCGTTGAAGCGGCTGGCGGGCTTAAAGCCTTTACAAAGGATATAACCGTTCCTGATTATGAGGACAACATACTCATCGAATATGCCCTTACGGCTGACGATCAGCTTGAGGTCACGATGGTACTCAAGGAATATATTGACCCGACAGATCAGGAGGTGCAGAAGCTGTTCCGCACGGAGTTTGAAAGAATGCGCCCTGCCTGGACGGAACAGATAAGAGCTGCCGAAGCAAAGAATACCAGACCGTTTACGATCTCCGTAAAATTTGTAAATACGGACGATTCGATACTCTATGAAATGCTCGTAGAGGATAAATGATTGTGGGAATATCCCCGCCGGGGATTGAATTTTATATCACAATAATGTATAATTATACTCGTATGCACCTTTGATGGATAATTATAAAATAAATTCTGGAGGTAATCAACGTGAAAAAATCAGTAAAGTTATTTGCACTCGTATGTGCGCTCGCTCTTTCTTCAATGACATTTGCAGCCTGCACAAAAAGCGACAGTTCGGATTCAAAGAACGAAAGCTCAGCCGCAGCTGCCGTTTCGGCCGAGACCAGTGAAGAAAAGTCTGCTCCCGCTGAGGAGTCAAAAGCCGTTCCGGACGAGACATCAAAGACAGCTCCTGAATCGTCACAGGAACAGGATACATCCGCTGAAAAGTCCGAAGAGCCTGATCCTGAGTCAGAGCCTGTATCCGAGCCTGAGCAGGTCTCTGAACCGTCCGAAGAGTCAGAACCTGATGAGGAATCCGAGCCCGATGAGGAGTCTGATCCGGACGAAGAGTCTGAGCCGGATGAGGAGTCTGAGGAAGAGCCGGAACCGGAGCCGTCAGTAGACACGAGAAAATCCGTTAAGGAGGCTATGCAGGGAAGTGTCGGACTTGATGCTCTCACACAGCTTTTTGCCAAGAATTATGCCGATGAAAACATGACGGTAAAGGCTGACTATGAAGGAGACGATGAGATCGTTATTTCTATGATTATCGAAACTTCCGCTTCGGCAGGTTCGGATGAATTACAGGTCGCTCAGAATGCTATGGACGCATATCTTGAAGAACAGGCCGCAACTATGTCGCAGTCTATACAGTCGATGAAGAACGCATACGGAGTGAGAGACTTCGTAATTACATTCAGGGTCTATACCTCTGACGGCACACTTATTTCAAGCAAGACATACGCCTGATCCCGATAAGTAAGTATTCCTGATTATCAGAAAACTTTAGCATACGAGGTGAATAAAATGGCGGATATAATGTCTTTTTCTCCGCTGTGGAACGAGTGGCACATAAAAGAGCTTATCGGAAAGGGAACATTCGGTGCTGTCTATAAGGCTGAAAAAACCGAATACGGCAATCACTATTATTCAGCGATCAAGCATATCTCCATACCGCCTGCAAACGTAACAAAGGAGTCTCTTGCCGCTGACGGCATCGCAACAGACGAACGTTCCTTTTCTATGTACTGCGACAACCTCAGGGATCAGATCATAAAAGAGATCAATGTCTGTTATACCCTCAGAGGAAATACCAATATCGTTTCCTATGAGGATCACTGCATCATACCAAAGAAAGACGGGACAGGATATGATGTTTTTATCCGTATGGAGCTTCTTACGGGACTGACTTCATATATGGTAAAGAATCCTCTCAAAGAAAAGGATGTTATCCGTCTCGGCACAGAACTTTGTGATGCGCTTTCTGTCCTTGAAAAGAACCGCATGATACACAGGGACATCAAGCCCGCAAATATTTTTGTGAATTCAAACGGCGTGTTCAAGTTGGGCGATTTCGGAGAATCAAAGGTGCTTTCAAATTCAACTATGGGCATGACGATAAGGGGTACATACAACTATATGTCGCCTGAGATATCAAGAGGAGAGTCCGCAAATATAACAGCGGATATCTATTCTCTCGGACTTGTTCTCTACCGCCTTCTAAACGGCAACCGTGCGCCCTTCCTTCCGGTCAATAACCAGCCGGTAAGCTCTGCGGCATCCGAAAATGCAAACGTAAAGCGGCTTAAAGGCGAACCCCTTCTTCCGCCGGCATACTGCAGCAATCCTGCTCTTTCGGACGTTATCCTTAAAGCCTGTGCCTACCGCAAGGAGGACAGATGGCAGAGTCCCGCACAGATGAAACAGGCTCTTGAAGCTGTCCTTTATGGGAAAAATGTGCAGAGTGTACAGTATCAGCCGCAGGGTACTATGACCAATCAGGCACCGCCGCCGGTGTACCCTTCCCGGCCGCAGGGTACTATGACCAATCAGGCACCGCCGATGTATCCTTCTCAGCCGCAGATGCCTGCGCCGGCTTATCCCCAGAGCAAAAAAAGCAAAAAGGGTCTTATCATCGGCATATCAATAGCGGCGGCTGTACTTATAGCGGTCGTAATAATTATTATAGCTGTCAGTTCAGACAACAGCAACAGCAGCAACAGCAACAGCAACAGTAATCTTGTCGGAACATGGAAGTGTGTTCCGGAGAGCGGGTATACGCTGAGTAACTATGCGGAAACAATGATTTTATATCCCGATGGCAGCGGACAGTATTATATGAAGAAATACAGTTATTCTTCTTATGAATTGTATACATCGTTCACCTGGTCGAGTTCGGGAGACAGTTTGTATATAACATGTAACGGTGAAAACGTTACAATGACTGTTTCCAACGGCAAAATATATAATCCGAATCAGTCTGCAAGTCATTATGAAAAAGCAAGCAGCAGTACTTCTGTTCCGTCCTGATGATGCTATGAAACAGATCATCATCCGTCCCTTTGCGCCTTGTGCATAAAGGGGCGGATTTTTTGTACAAAAAAGTTTTTATAAATAAAAAAATTCTATTGAATATCCGGAAAAAATTTTATATAATAGAATTGGTTAATTGCAGTCAGCTTTTCCAAAAAATATTAAGAACGGAGAAATGAATATGAGAAACATTCTTTTTGTAGCTTCCGAATGCTATCCGTTTATCAAAACAGGCGGACTGGCAGATGTTGTCGGCGCTCTCCCGAAGATGCTCAACAAGGACGAATTCGACGTAAGAGTCGTTATTCCGAAGTATATGTGCATCCCGTGGGAATACCGTCAGCACTTCAACTACGTTACGAGCTTCTATATGGAGCTTGGCACACTGCCCGACCATAAATACGTCGGCATCATGGAGTATATCCATGAGGGCATCCACTATTATTTCATCGACAACGAGGGCTATTTCGGCGGCGACTCCCCGTACACAGACAACATCAAGTGGGATATCGAGCGCTTTACGTTCTTCAGCAAGGCGGCTCTTGCTATCCTTCCGTCTATCGGTTTCCGTCCCGACCTTATCCACTGCCATGACTGGCAGGCAGCTCTTACTCCCGTGTTCCTCAGAACGATCTTCAGGGACAACAGCTTCTATTGGGGCATAAAGTCTATGATGACCATTCACAACCTCAAGTTCCAGGGAATTTATGACATCCCGACCTTCAAGCGCCTGACAAACTTCCCGGATTATGTATTCAGCACAGAAAACCTTGAATACAAAAAGGATGCAAATATGCTCAAGGGCGGCATAGTATTCTGCGACTATGTTACCACAGTCAGCGACACTTATGCAGGCGAGATACAGAATCCCTATTACGGCGAAGGTCTTGACGGTCTTATGCGCCACAAGAATCCGAATCTCTGCGGTATCGTAAACGGCATTGACTATAACGTATATAACCCTGCTCACGATATCCAGATATATGAGCATTACACCACAAAGACATTTGAAGACAAGGTAAAGAACAAGAGAGGACTTCAGGCTGAACTTGGACTTCCTGTTGACGACAACAAGTTTATGATCGGAATAATCTCCCGTCTGACCGACCAGAAGGGTCTTGACCTTGTAAATTATGTTATCGAGCAGATCACCGATGAACACACACAGTTTGTCGTTCTCGGAACAGGCGACCCGAAATACGAAAACCTTTTCCGCCACTATCAGTGGAAATATCCGGAGCGTGTTTCGGCAAATATCTATTATTCAGACAACAGAGCCCACAAGCTTTATGCTGCGGCTGATGCGATGCTCATGCCGTCACGTTTTGAGCCTTGCGGACTTACACAGCTTATTGCTTTGCGCTACGGTACTGTACCTATCGTCCGTGAGACCGGCGGTCTTAAAGACACCGTTCAGCCCTACAACTGGTACGAAAACAGCGGTACAGGCTTTACCTTTGCAAACTACGATGCAGGCGAGATGCTCAGTGCCATCAACTATGCAAAGACTGTTTATTTCACACAGCGTGACCGCTGGGACGAGATCGCTGTCCGCGGTATGAACATGGACTATTCATGGGCTAACTCTGCCCGCCGCTACGAAGACCTCTACCGCTGGATCATGTCCTGGTGGTAAGCGGTGCGTGACCGCACTGGACGTGTTTAAAACGCAGAAACTCTTGTTTGAACCGTCCGTGTCGTGAACCATAAAGGTCCACTTTGGCTGGTCATTTCACGTCCAACCTTTGGTTGAGCAAAATCAAAAATTTCGCCAGCCTTTTCAAAGGTTGCGGGGTTCATGGGGTGCGGGTCTCCAGTGGAGACCTCTGCCGAAGGCAGAAGCACTCCGCAGAGCGCAAAGTAGAGAGCGGAGGCACTCTGCGGTTTGGCAAGTATTTATAGAACAGGCGGTTTTCGTTTGCGAAAGCCGCTTGTTTGTTCATAATGGGGGAATGTAATTATGCCGTCAAAAAGAGAATATCTTGATTTTGTGCTTGAACAGCTTTCAGAGACAGACGACATTTCATACAGAGCAATGATGGGAGAATATATTATCTACTGCAAAGGAAAGGTCGTCGGCGGAATATATGACGACAGGTTCCTTGTCAAGCCGGTAAAGTCCGCTATGGAACTGATGCCAGACGCTCCTTTTGAAATACCCTACGACGGCGCAAAGGAAATGCTTTTGGTTGAGGATATTGAAAACAAAGAGTTTCTCAAAAAGCTTCTTGAAGCTATGACGGATGAGCTTCCACAGCCAAAGAAAAAGAAACCGAAAGCCTGACTAAGAGGTACTGTAATGGCAAGAGAGATAGATCCGCAAAAATCACCGAGAGCAGAAAGCTACAGGCTTTGGATGAATGCACGAAATCCTATGGTCACGTTTTTCAAGACTTTTGATGTGACCGCTCTCGTAAGATACGGCAGAAAAAATCACCTCAAATTCAATATGCTGATGGTCTGGTGCATCGGAAAAGCCGCTAAGGATATCCCGGAATTCTACACACTTCCTGTCGGGAACAAGCTCATACAGTACGATACCATTGCGGTAAATACTATCGTCAGGAATAAAGCCGGCGGGATAAATTCCTGCGATATATTGTTCACTGACGGACTTCGTGCTTTTAATGAACGCTATCTTGAAAGTACATCCCGTTCATCGGATGGATGTGCTGATATTGACCTCTCGGAAGATAATATGGTCATCGGTACTTCTGCTGTGACAGATACCGAAATAGACGGCGCAGTAGGTATGGACAGCGGGATCTTCAACAATCCCTTTCTTATATGGGGAAAATACCGCAAAAGGCTTTTCAGATATTATCTTACCGTGTCTTTTCAGTTTCATCATACTCAGATGGACGGCGCTCATGCAGGCAGGTTCCTTGCAAATTTTCAGAATGAAATAAACAGCATAAAAAACTGCCGTTACTGACAGTCTTTAAAGGACTGCCTGTAACGGCGGTTTCATTTTTTGCCGGATGTTCAATATTACTTGCGGCTTTCCGATAAATGCCAAGAATTGTTTTGACAATAGCAGTGTGATATTGTATAATATATTTGTTTCAGGAACTCTGAGCCGGTTGTTCCGTTTGGTTCAGTGATCTCACTACAAAATTGAAAGGATGAAAAGAAAATGAATAGGCTTTTGGACATTTTGAGCAGGAATGCGGATTTTACAACGGCACAGTTGGCGGCGATGCTTGGTGAGAGCGAAGACGCCGTTAAAAAACAGATCGAAGATTATAAAGAAAAGGGTATCATAAAAGGCAGCAATACTCTTATAAACTGGGACAAGGTCGAGGATTCCGGCGTTACGGCGATCATCGAGCTGAAGGTCACTCCCAAGCCCGAAACAGGCTTTGACGATACCGCAAAGATAGTGATGTCATACGACAATGTTGAGAGCGTTTATCTTGCGGCTTCTTCACGCTATGACCTTATCGCTACCGTAAAGGGCAGAACGATTCAGGAAATTGCGGAATTCGTTTCAAAGCGTCTGTCTACACTTGACAATGTCATCGGAACGGCAACGAGCTTTATACTTACACAGTATAAGGGCGGCGGCGTTTGCTTTGTTGACAGCGAAGAACAGGAAGAACAAAGGAGTATGATACTGTGATAGAATATAACAGTCTTATAAACAAAAAGCTCAGCGGTATCAAGCCTTCGGGAATAAGAAGATTTTTTGATATCGCAAACGAGATGGATCATGTCATCTCGCTGAGTATCGGCGAACCCGATTTTACAACACCGTGGCACGTCCGTCAGGAGGGTATCGAATCTCTCCGCAGAGGACACACATGGTATTCCCCGAACAGCGGTTTTGCAGAGCTGAGAGGACAGATATCCAATTATTATGCAAGACGCTTTAATGTTGAATATGACCCCGGCCATGAGATACTTGTGACAGTCGGCGGTTCTGAGGCTATAGACCTCTGCATCAGGGCGCTTGTCAATGAGGGCGATGAGGTGCTTATCCCTCAGCCGGCATTCGTGTGCTATGACCCGATGACCGTAATGGCGGGCGGTACGCCGGTAATAATCGAAACAAAGGCAGAAAACGGCTTCCGCCTTACCGCTAAGGAGCTTGAAGAAAAAATAACCCCGAAGACCAAGCTTCTGATACTTCCTTTCCCGAATAACCCCACAGGTGCAGTTATGAGAAGGGAGCATCTTGAAGAGATCGCTAAGGTCATCGAAAAGCATAACATCCTTGTTCTCTCGGATGAAATTTATGGCGAGCTTACCTACGGAAAGGAACGCCATGTTTCCTTTGCCGATATCAAGGGCATGAAAGAACGTACTATCGTCGTCAGCGGATTTTCAAAGGCTTATGCAATGACCGGATGGAGACTCGGCTATGCTCTCGGTCCCGCACCTGTAATTTCCGCAATGACAAAGCTCCACCAGTATGCTATAATGAGCGCACCCACTACCGCACAGTATGCCGCTATCGAGGCTCTCAAACACGGCGACAGCGATATCGAACACATGAGAGAGGAATATGACATCCGCCGCAGGCTTATTGTTGACGAGTTCTGCCGGATGGGTCTGACCTGCTTTGAGCCGGAGGGCGCATTCTACGTATTCCCAAGCATAAAGATTTCGGGAATGGACAGCGAGACCTTCTGCGAAAAGCTTATCTATTCACAAAAGGTCGCAATAGTTCCCGGAACGGCTTTCGGCGACTGCGGAGAAGGCTTTGCGAGAGTATCTTATTCCTATTCACTCAAACACATTCAGGAGGCACTCGTCAGGATAGAGAAATTCCTGAACGAAAACGGCAAATAAGGAGTAGTAAAGATGAAATGTACCCTTCTTGCACCGGCAAAGCTTAATCTCTTCCTTGAGATCACAGGCAGGCGCAGTGACGGCTATCACATCGTTAACATGGTCATGCAGTCAGTGTCGCTTTATGACGAGGTGACGCTCATAACCGACGAGGAAGACGAAGGGATAAATGTCGAATGTTCGGACAGCAATATCCCATGTGACGAGACCAACACCGCATACAAGGCAGTAAAGCTGTTTTTTGAGTGTACAGATGCAGAGCCTGTCGGCGTGACTGTAAGAATAAAGAAAAACATACCGTCTCAGGCAGGAATGGCAGGAGGCAGTACGGATGCTGCGGCTGTACTCATAGGTCTGAATGAGATGTTTGGTACAGGGCTTTCAAAGCATGAGCTTGCGGAGATAGGGGAGAAGATAGGTGCGGATGTGCCATTCTGCATTTACGGCGGAACGATGACTGCCGACGGTATCGGAACGATACTTAATCCGCTTCCGGATATGCCGGAGTGTACATTTGCAGTTGTAAAGCCGGAAATAAACATCTCTACCGGAGAAGCCTACCGAAAGTCGGATGAGGTTGGATATGATTTCCCGAAAAGCGCCGACCGTGTTGTAAGCGGGATATGCAGCGGCGATATCGAAGAGACGGCAAAGGGTCTTTACAACAGGTTTGAGACTGTTGTGGATATCCCTGAGATCGAGGAGATCAAGTCTGCAATGATAAGGGCAGGCGCTCTTGGAGCTTGTCTTACTGGCAGCGGTTCTGCTATATTCGGTATATTCGAGGACACTGTTCCCGATCTTGATATTGACCTTGAACCCTATATACTCCATCCGGTTTCGGGAGTAATATTTGACGATTAATAACCGGCGGCGCAGAGCCTGCGCCACCGACTTAAAACGCAGATAGTTTTTCAGCATCCATCCGCGTCGTGCTCCACAGGGGAGCACTTTGGCTGTTTCTTCACACGTCCACAGAATTTTAATGAAAGGTTGGATGTTGAATAAAGCAGCCAAAATTCCGGCAAGCCGCCGGAGCCGACTTTTGAACGCAAATACTTTTATAACGTGCATCCGCCTCACGCTCCACAAGGGAACGTGAGGCGGATTTTTCATACGTCCAAAGCGCTTTAATGAAAGTCCGGACGTGGAATAAAACAGCCAAAGCGCTCCGTAAGGAGCGTGACGCGGACGCATCTGAAAAACTTTCTGCGTTGTAAAATAGGGTGCGCAGGCACTGCGCTGCGTTGTAAAATAGGGTGCGGCAGCTTGCCGCCGCTTACGCACGGTCGGACTTCATCTTCATGGAGAAGGCTATTACGGAAAGCGTGAACAGCACAAGCGCAAATCCTGAGCAGATGAGCAGCGGGATGAGCATAGAACAGTAATCTCCGACAAAAGAATAACGTGCATAATTTACGCTGTGATAGAACGGCAGAATACTGCAAACGGTCTTCCAGCCGCCGCCCATTGCGTCAATGTCCATATATATGCCGCCGAGTATCGCAACAGCAGAGACAACAGCTGAACACATACCCGGAGCAGCTTTTGAGTTGAAAAGTGTGCCGAAGATTATACCGATGCCGATGAAAAGGACTATCGA
>DBWG01000162.1:17511-20603 GCA_002308635.1 Ruminococcaceae bacterium UBA1244
CTTCATGGGAGAAGCATAGAGCCTTGTGAGAAATGCGCCGTCCCTGTCGGATGATACCCTTATGCACACAAACAGCATGAGAAATGTCAGCGCAAATACCGCCATAGCAGGTGTGAGCTTTTCAATATTAAAAACCTTCGGTGCGCCTTCCTGCTGGGGAATCGAAAGATTGATGAGCGTCATAACAACGAGCATTACTATCGGAAGACCAAGACAGAAGATATAGCTGATGATATCTCTGAGAAGCTCTTTCACGTTTCTTGCTGCAAAAGCCATTGCTTTCATTTCTGGGTTCCTCCCTTTTCAACGATCTCGATGAATGCGTCTTCGAGCGTGTTCTTTCCGGTTTGTTCTTTGAGCTTTTCGGCGGTGTCAACGGCCATTATCTTTCCGTTTGCCATGACAGCTATCCTGTCGCAGAGGGCTTCTACCTCTTCCATATAGTGGGTCGTGAGAACGATCGTTACTTTTCCTTTTAGTCCCGTAACTACTTTCCACAGCTCACGCCTTGCAAGAACGTCAAGTCCGAGCGTGGGTTCATCAAGGAAAATAAGCTTCGGGTCGGTGATGAGTGCCATTGCAATGCTGAGCCTTCTCTGCCAGCCGCCTGAGAGAGTTTTTGCCTTTTGTTTTTCCACCTCGTCAAGTCCGAGAGAGGTTATGATATCCTTTACTCTTGTCTGCATTGCGTCCTTTGGAATGTCGTAAATTTTGGCAATGAATTCAAGATTTTCCTTTACGGTAAGATTTCCTGCAACAGCCGTTTCCTGAGTAGAAACATTTATGAGCGACTTGATCTTCTGCATATCCTTTTTTACGTCAAGTCCGAATACAACAGCCTCGCCGTCAGTCACAGCCGAAAGACCGGTCAGCATACGGATAGTTGTGGTTTTTCCTGCGCCGTTCACGCCCAAAAGACCGAATATCTCGCCTTCATAAATTTCGAGATCTATCTTGTCAACGGCAGTTTTTGTGCCGAATTTTTTTGTGAGAGCTGTTGTTTTTACTGCTGTTTTCATTTTTCGTCACCTCCGAGAGCTTCAAAAGCGCCTACCTTTTCAAAGAATTCCTCATAGCTTTTCTTTGGTACAAGTGCGATCCCCTGTTCCGTGTCGCCGAGAACGATAAGCTCATCGCCTTCTTTGAGATTGAATATTCTGAGAGCCTCTTCCGGAATGATGACCTTGCCGTTGGTTATCCTGCTCACACCAAAGAGGTATTTGTTTTTTGGGTGGTAATATGAGGGTTCAAGCTCAGGAATAAATACTCCTGCCACATCCTGTATTTCAAGTCCGAAGATTTTTGCAAGCTCACTGCATTTTATCATATCCGGAACGCTTTCTCCGTTTTCCCATTTTGCAACGGACTGTCTTGACACGTTCATTTTTTCTGCAAGTTCTTCCTGTGTCATTTTTTTCATAAGCCTTAGCTGTCTCAATCTGTCATTCATGTTTCTCAGTCCTTTCTTTTGATGCTTTTATTATATCATGTCATTAATTTTTACACAAGCAATCATACTTGACTTTTTATGTTAAAAAAAGTAGCCTGCACTCACGGCTTTTGTCTGAACGACAGTTTTAGAGAATAGAGAATAATACAGAAACGCCCCGGTACGTAAGTGACAGGGGCGCTTTTGCTTTCAAGCCGGATTTCGTTGACATTTCAGGAAGCGTATAATATAATAATTAACTGAATAATAATTAACTGAATACTGGGTATGAGGTGAACATATATGCGTTTGAGTGCAAAAGAGGAGAACGATTTTTCTTCTTTGATAGAAAAATATGTTTCTGATCCTGATCTCTGCCGTATGAAAAATTATGTACAGCATGGAAACGTGACAACATTTATGCACTGTGTAAAAGTGGCACAAACAAGTTTCGTGCTTAATCGTAGACTTCACTTAGGTGTGAATGAAGAAAAACTCGTCAAAGCCGCAATGCTGCATGATTTTTATCTTTATGACTGGCATGAAAAGTCTGACGATCACAGGCTTCATGGTTTTACTCATGCTCAAAAAGCAGCAGACAATGCCAGAAGATATTTTAATATAGATAAAGAAGAATATTTCGCAATTCGCAGCCATATGTGGCCGCTTAATATAACACGCAATCCTATCAGCCGTTTAGGATGGATAGTATGTATGGCCGATAAACTGTGCGCCGCCAAAGAAACGCTTTTTTACAGGAGTTAAAGTATGTGGATTTGCAGATATTTTATTGAGTTTGTAATATTCAGCTTTATGGGTTGGATATGGGAAACAGTGTTTTGCACATTATGCAACAAAAAATGGCAGAGCAGAGGCTTTTTGTTCGGACCTGTCTGTCCTATATACGGCGTTGGTGCAATAGGCGGTTTTGCGCTTGTAGATATTCTTGATCTGAATAATTTTCCGCCGCTTGAATGGTGGCACGTTATTATCATAGGATTTTTTGGCAGTGCTGTGCTGGAATATTCAACCTCGCTGCTTCTTGAAAAACTGTTTCATGCCTATTGGTGGGATTACAGCGACTTTCCGCTGAATATTCACGGCAGAATATCGTTTTTCACATCGTTGGGTTTTTCATTAGCCGGACTTTTAGTGGTATATGTACTGTATCCTTTTTGCGGATGGCTGTTTGGTTCTGTTTCGGGTGAATTTATTGAACTTACAGCATTGATTTTTGCATCGGCTCTGGCAGTTGATCTTGCGCTTACCGTTTCGTCACTTTCAGATATTATCTATAAAATGCAGCACATTGATGAGAATGTTAATGAACGTATGACAGAACTGGTCGATGCTATGTACAAAAATACATCCTATATATCAAGAAGTGTTATAAGTCGGATAAAAGGTGTGAGATTTAAGAAAATCGAACAATCAAATCTGTTTAAGAACCTTATTGAGAAAATCAGAAAATAAACATGACAAGATTATCGTTTTTCTGAGCGACAGTTTTTATTTTAAAGAAAAAAGAATAATGAATAATACAGAAACGCCCCGGCACGTCTGCGTCGGGGCGTTTTCTGACGATACTGAAAAAGATATTTCTTTTGGCGCGGCACAGGACTCGAACTCCTGAAAAGCAAAGCGACCGCAGGGAGCGATAACG
>DBWG01000128.1:0-751 GCA_002308635.1 Ruminococcaceae bacterium UBA1244
ACGATGCCCTTGATGCGGGGAATATTATTGTTCTGTGAGATGATGAATGAGCAGAGAGCCTCCCAGGGTTCCTGACGGAGTATGCGTATGCCGTTGATGCTTTCGACAGCACTGCTGAGTGCGGGACAAAGTGAGGTTATTTCTTCACGGATAGAGTCATAGCTTTGGTCAAGGTCAAAATAGTCCTTCCAGATATTGTTCATATCTTCTTCGGTGCAGCCTTCAAGTATTATTGTTCCGTTTTTGCAGAAAATATGCAGGCTTTTTCCACGGACGATACCGGTGTATGAGCCGTCGGGATTTTCGTCCCAGCGGAAGCACTGCCCGCAGTCGAAGGTATTTTTAAGGTCAAAGCAGGAGCCTATTGTGATCTCGGCAGCGTTATCCAAAAATTTGTATTCCATAATGATTTCTTCTCCATTTTTAAAATGAGTGTATGTTCCATGCCGGCATGAGAACGAAAGTTGCAGACGTGCAGTGAACTTTAATTGCGGTAGAGCATTGATGACGGCACTGCGCCTGATATTATTGTTTCGGTAATGAGAACGGTGGTCTCTGTTGAGGTCGAGACGGAATTCAGCGGCATTACTATTGTGATGTCCGCAGAAATGCGCAGAGACAGCTTATGTACCGTCTGGTTGAACCCGCCGGATTCAAAGGAGCTTTCAAAGTCGCTTTTTACCGTTCCGGACAGCGAAATGAAAACGGGTATCGACGGCCCGATACCGCTGAGAAGCTCGCCGCCGAGTAT
>DBWG01000128.1:846-1425 GCA_002308635.1 Ruminococcaceae bacterium UBA1244
GAGGAATAGGTTATCGTTTCGAGATCTTCGGAGGTCACGCCCGTTTCTTCGAGGATATCATAGACGCTCTGATTGATGATCTCAGTGGCAAGAGCCTGAGCCTGTATCTCCGCAACGGAGGCTGTGACGGGTTTGAGACGTATTTCTATAAAAAATATGACGGAAACAAGAAGCAGAAGTATAAAAAACCGCAAACGTCTTTTTTTGCGCGGCTTCTTTATGAGCATAAAATCACCCCTGATGTATATTACACAGGGGTGAGGATTTGTGTTACTGATTTCAGCCGCCGAGAGCTATCATTGCGTCAATGCACCTGCGGGCTTTTGCGATAGTCTCATCGTCAAGGAAGATCTCCTCGCCGCCGCAGCCCTGACAGCAGTTCAGAACGTCAACGAGAGTGGTAGCTTTCATGTCCTGACAGACAAGTCCCTTTGAGAGAAGATAGAATCTCTTGTCGGGGCACATATACTGGAGGTGTTCGGCGATGCTGTTTTCTGTGCCGATAATGAATTCTTTTTTGTCAGACTTTACCGCATAGTCCATAATGCCGCTCGTAGAGCCGACAAAATCAGCCTGCTC
>DBWG01000128.1:1499-20437 GCA_002308635.1 Ruminococcaceae bacterium UBA1244
TCTTCTGCGGTAACTGCCGCATGAACGGGACAGCCGCCTTTCAGGAGAACAATGTTCTTTTCCGGCAGTGACTTTGCAACGAACGAACCGAGATTGCAGTCCGGGATAAAAATGATATTGTCGTTTTCTATCTGGCTCACGATCTTTACTGCGGACGCAGACGTTACACATACATCACAAACCGTTTTAAGAGCGGCGGTAGTGTTTATGTAGGCGACTACCGTATGATCGGGATATTCCTCACGAAGCTTTAAGATAAAATCCTTGTCCATCTGTTCCGCCATCGGACATCCGGCGGATGGGCTTGAAAGGATCACAGTCTTTTCGGGCGAGAGTATCTTTACGGTTTCAGCCATGAAGCGCACTCCGCACATGAGCATGGTTTTGTTGGGCGCTTTTGCGGCAAGCTTGCTGAGTGCGTATGAATCGCCGGTGAAATCTGCGATTTCGAGGATCTCTCTTGCCTGATAGCTGTGGGCGAGGATACAGATATCCTTCTCTTTTTTAAGGCGGAGTATCTCTTCCTGAACTTCCTTTATGGTCATAATTATCATCCGTTTCTTTTTTGGAAATATAAATTTGAGTAAAAATGTAAAGTTTAAAATGAAATCTGTCAAGTATGCTTGACATACAATAAGTAGTGTGATAGAATAATATCACTGTCGGTCAGCCTGTCTTTTTGAAAACAGACTTTGGTGCGCCGCATATCGGGCAGATCCAGCTCTGAGGAAGCTCCTCAAAGGGAATGAGCGGGTCGATGTGTTCATACTTGCATATCGAGCAGGTGTATCTCTCGACTATTTCTTCCTCTTCGGGAATGTATGTGGGCGAATATTTCGGGGATTTTCCTTTGATGGTATTTATGTAGAAATCGTATGTCATGGGTTTGCCCTTGATTGATTCGCTGCCGGCAACGGGTTCGGCGATAAAGATAGTGTGGGTGACTGTTTCTACAGTGTTTACGACTCTGCAAAGGAACCAGCAGCAGATATCCTCCTGAATGACAGGAATGCCCTCACGGAGAATTTTGTAGCGGACGTTGTTCAGCTTGTTTCCGTCACGGCCGGAGGTGAATCCGAGTGCGCCTATCACAGCGCCGGATGTATTCTCTGAAAGAACACTCACGGTAAATTCACCGGTGCGCTTTATGCACTCGTTTGTGTAGTTGCTGTGGTTGATGCTGACGGCAATGGTCATCGGGAGTGAGGAGATCTGGATAACGGTGTTGACTATGCAGGCGTTTCCGGAAGTCAGCCCCTTTGCTCCGACAGCGCACATTCCATAAGACAGGGACGTAAGAATTTTATCATACATACATTAAATCCCCCTTTAAAAACTTATACAACAGTATGATAACACAAAAACTGACAAATTACAAGAAGATTTTGCCGAAAATATGTACAAAAATGGTCATTCCGACAGTACTGATCGGCACTGCCGGAAAAAACTGACTTAACCTGCGGCGTTTGCTGCGGAGAGTATAAGTCCGTAGACAACGGAAGCCGCCGTGCCGTAGACTATCACAGGCCCTGCAATGATGAACATTTTTGCGCCGAGTCCCATGACAAGACCTTCGCTCTGGAATTCTATTGCCGGAGAAACAACGGCGTTTGAAAAGCCGGTTATCGGGACAAGAGTGCCTGCTCCGGCAAATTTTGCGATGTTGTCATAGAGGCTCAGCCCTGTCAGTACCGCCGCAATAAATACAAGGCTTATGCTCGTAAAACAGCGGGCATCTTTTATATTCATGCCGAATACAAAGAGATATGTGTCGGTCAGCGCCTGACCGAGAGTGCATATAAGCCCGCCGGCAAGGAATGCGTTGAGACAGTTTATTCCGATGCGGCTTTTCGGTGAAGCTTTGTCGACCATATCTGAATATTTTTTGGTTGTGATGTTCATATTTTTGTTCCTTTCAGACAGTTTGATTTTATGTTATTTTGCCTTAAAAGAAGAAAAATATGCTATACTTTAAAAATCAAGGTGATAATTTTGAGAGAGATCTATCTTGACAACAGTGCGACCACAATGGTGTGTCCGCAGGCGGCTCAGAAAGCCCTTAAAATGATGACCGAAAACTACGGTAATCCGTCTTCGCTCCATTCAAAGGGCTTTGAAGCACAGAAGGAGCTTGAAGCCGCAAGAAGCGCCGCAGCGGAAATTCTGAACGCCGAGCCTTCGGAAATAATTTTTACATCAGGCGGTACCGAAAGCAACAATACCGCAGTTTTCGGAGCGGCGGAGGCTCTGTCACGCAGAGGAAATAAGATCGTGACCACTGCTTTTGAACATTCCTCAGTTATCGAAGCCGTACAGCGTCTTGAAAGCAGGGGCTTTGAAGCGGTTTATCTGAAGCCGGACAAAAACGGCACTGTGAGCCGTGAAGCCATAGAAGAAGCCGTTGATAAAAATACCGTTCTCGTCAGCATCATGGCGGTCAACAACGAGACAGGCGCAATGCTCCCGATAGAAGCTGTCAGGAGGATAATCGACCGGGCAGGTTCGCCGGCACTATTTCATGTTGATGCAGTTCAGGCATTCGGAAAAATACCTCTCCGTCCAAAGAAGCTTGGGATAGACCTTCTCAGTGCAAGCTCTCACAAAATACACGGCCCAAAGGGTGCCGGCATACTGTACATACGCAGAGGTGCAAGGATAGTACCTCTCCATTACGGCGGCGAACAGGAAAAGAAGATACGTCCCGGAACAGAACCCATACCTCTTATATGCGCTATGGGAGAGGCAATAAAGTCGCTGCCGGATATGAAGACCGAGCTTGAAGATATGAAAAAACTGAACGCATACTGCCGGAGCAGACTTTCGGAGATAGAAAATGTACACATAAATTCGGACGAGAGCTGTCTGCCGTACATAATAAATTTTTCTGTCAGAGGTATACGTTCAGAGACTATGCTCCATTATCTTGCGGAAAAAGGCATATTTGTTTCGAGCGGATCTGCCTGCGCAAAGGGTAAAAAAAGCCATGTGCTTGAGGCGATGGAACTTGACGCTGCGCTTGCCGATTCTGCGCTGAGAGTCAGCTTTTCAAGATACAATACCCGTGAGGACATCGACGAACTGATAAAAGAACTGGTAAATGCTGATAATACACTTGCAAGAAGCAAATAAACGTGATACACTTAATTTGACTGACCTTTCTATGAAGAGGAGAAAAAGCATGAAGGAAATTTTGCTCATAAAGCTTGGAGAAATAGTCCTGAAAGGACTAAACAGAAAGAATTTTGAAGATACACTTCTCCGTACACTGAGAAGAAGACTTGCAAAGATCGGCAGCTTTCAGGTAAAGGCTTCACAGTCTACCATAACCGTCAAGCCGATGGATGACGATATCGACATGGACGATGCTGTTCTGTGTGTTTCAAGGGTGTTCGGCATAGCGGCGTTTGCACGTGCCTGCAAGGCTGAGAAGGATCTTGAAAAAATAAAGGAGCAGGCGGGCGAATATCTCAGGGAGACTCTTGAAGATGCAAAGACCTTTAAGGTGGAATCAAAGCGTTCCGATAAAAAATTCCCGTATACCTCGCCTGAGATATCTGCTGAGGTCGGAGGATATCTGCTTGAAAAATTTCCTCACCTGACGGTCGATGTACATGATCCTGATGTTATCGTGACGGTCGAGATAAGAGATTTTGCCGCTTACATAAGAGCAGGACTGATAAGAGGAGCCGGCGGTATTCCCGTAGGTACAGGCGGAAAGGCGTGTGTGCTTATTTCCGGCGGTATAGACAGCCCTGTTGCAGCATATACGATGGCGAAGCGTGGACTTGAACTGATGGCGGTGCATTTTGCAAGTCCGCCGTATACCAGTGAACGTGCGGAAGAAAAGGTCGTTGAGCTTCTCACAAGAGTGGCAAAATACAGCGGCAGGATGAAGATGTATACAGTGCCGTTCACAAAGATACAGGAACAGATACGTGAAAAGTGCAACGAGGACTACTTCACAATCATCATGCGCAGATTCATGATGGAAATAGCCCAGCGTCTCGCAGCCGATAAGGGCGCTCAGGCACTTATTACCGGAGAAAGTCTCGGACAGGTCGCAAGCCAGACTATCGGCGCTATTGCCTGCACTGATGCTGTGTGCAGGATGCCGGTGTTCAGACCGCTTTTGGGTATGGACAAGGAAGAGATCATAGAAATATCAAGAAAGATAGACACATTTGAGGTCTCGATACAGCCCTTTGAGGACTGCTGTACGGTATTTACCCCGAAACATCCCCGTACAAAGCCGATGCTTGAAAATGTGATTGCGGAAGAAAACAAGATAGACAGTCTCCCTTTGATAGAAGAAGCCGTACAGAACGTAAAGGTACGGGATATCGTTTGAATATTTCAGGAAATGACAGTTTCCGTGTCTGCGGGACAGCATAAAAATGTTTACTTTAGGAGTGTATTACAATGAATGCAGAAATATATTTTCCGAGAAACGGCATGGCGTTCGGACAGACCTCCGAAAAGAGCTTTGAGGAAACAATAAAAAAGCTCTCAAACAGTAATGTAAATATTATCTATAAAACAGAGATCAATCTTACTGAGGACAGCATTGTTGAAGCACTGAAGGTAACGGAGTCCGGAGATGATAAGATCGGACTTGTCTTTATTGCTGATGTTCTCGAAAGCGATAACGCTCAGAAGGCAAAAAAATTCTTTGAGGATATCGGTGTTACAGGAAAGGTGAGACGCATAGAAGCGGAATGTATCGACCCGCTTCTTGAGGATGCGGACAGCTCCGATTCCTCACGCTCCGGCGGAAAAGGCAAAAAGAAAATGCCTGCGGAGTCGGAAGTGGAGTTTATTGATATAAACGGAAACGTTGAAAGAGGATTCGATGTTCCTGAGGATGAGGCTCCCGTAACGCAGAAAACGGCTTCCGGCAATGATAAGAAAAAGACTGAGAAAAACAAAAAGGAAGACAGCAAACCGGCGGACGCTGCTTCTGACGATGAGGTCATTGATATAAGCAGCGGCAATGTGACGATAGAAAAGAAAAAGCTCTATGCCTATGCTGCGGAATATAAAAACAGTACGATAGTTCTTCTGCCGCCTGCTGAAAAGATTGATGCACCCTTTACAACGGTGATATATACCGCCGCAAAAAAGATCACTGCTCCAAAAAAGAAACGGGCATTATGGAAAAAATTCATTCCATGCAAGGGAGACAGTGCATTTGATGTTATTCGAAAGATCATTCTTATACTTGCAGCGTGTACGTTCCTTGTGTCCTCGTATATGCTGCTCAATATCCTTGTAATTGAACCGTGGATGAACGACAAGCTCAATGCAAAGATAAGCCAGTGGCATGATGAGGGTTCAAAAACGCCTGATGATGCCAAAAAGCCGAAGGACGGTTCTGACGGCATACTTTCAGACTTCTCAAAGCTTATCGAAAAAAATAAGGATACTGTCGGCTGGATAACCGTTCCGAACACTCCGATAGACTATGTCGTAGTAAAGTCGCCTGAGGACGAGGAGAGAGTTACAAACGGTCAGGACCCATACTACCTCTATACCGACTTTGAAGGCAACTATACAAAATACGGAACTATCTTTATGGACTACAGGAGCGATCTTGATTCCAAAAATATGATCCTTCACGGCCACCACATGCAGGACGGCAGAATGTTTGCAAAGCTTACGGAATTCTATGACCTTGACAGATATAAGGGTACGCCTGTCTTTACCTTCGATACCCTTTATGAAAAGGCCAAGTGGAAGATCATTTCAGTATTTAAGACCAATACCCTCAAATGGCAGGGCGACCCTGTGTTTAACTATCTCAGAGGAAGTTTCAGCAGCGAATATGATTTTATCAACTTCGTATATCAGCTGCGTGTGCGTTCTATGATCGACTGTCCTGTAACAGTGAACGAGGACGATACAATTCTGACACTTTCCACCTGCTGCTATGACTTTGAGGAATTCAGATTTGTAGTCGTTGCCCGTAAGGTGAGAGACGGCGAAAGCGCAGAGGTCGATATCTCCAAGGCTAAGACCAATCCCACACCGCTCTATCCTCAGGTTTGCCATGATTACTGGGGCGTTGAAAAACCGCTCGTTACATCATTCCAGGATGCTTACAACAGCGGAAGGATAGACTGGTATGACGGTGACGGAAGATGGTCGGAGGATGATGACCAGGAACTCCAGAGACAGCTTATCGAGGGAAAGGAAAGAGCAGAAAAGCGTCTCAGAGAGGGCTATAACAAGGCTGATTATCAGAAGGAACAGTTCGAAGAGATCGAAAGCATTATCGACAGCTATGTGGAGCGCATCAACAAGGCTGAAAAGGGTTCTGATGTCAATGAACTCTACGCTCAGGCTGTTACCGAGATCGGAAAGGTCAAGACCATAAAGCAGCTCAAGGCAGAAGAGGAAGACAAGAAAAAACAGGAAGAGCTTGAGAAAAAGCAGACTCTCAAACAAAGCAGACAAAATGCTTTACAGGATATCCGCAACAGCACTGCCGGAAAGAATTATCCGAGCCTGAAGGCGATGGACGACATAATAAACAAATACAAAAAGCTTATCAATGAATCAGAGGATACTGCCGAGATCACACGGCTCAGAGATAAGGCTATCGCAGAGCTTGCCGCAATAGAGAAAAAGAACAGCGAGCAATCTTCAAGACAGGAGCAATCCTCAAAGCAGGAAGAGTCCTCAAAACGGGAAGAGTCCTCAAAACAGGAGGAATCCTCAAAACAGGATGACACCAGCAGACAGGAACTTGAATCATACAAGGCGCAGGCTGTCAGAAAGCTTTACGGGTATGTCAGCAACGGCGCATCCGATTATGTAAAGCAGGGCGTAAGGAGCCTTATCTCCGAAAACGAGATCAAGATCAACGGTGCTTCAAGCAAGTCTGAGGTGGATGATATCCTCGAAAAGGCGGAGAATGCGATACACAGAAAGTCGGAGGAGCTTGCCGAAGAGGAAGCACGCAGACAGGAAAGCGCTGAACAGGAGCTTGCCGTCTATAAGACAGATTCGATCTATGCCCTCAGCGTCTATATCGACACAAGCAAATATTCCGAATCAGTAAAGGCAAGTCTGGATGATCTGATCCTTGAGTATGCAGGATATATCAACAATGCATCAAGCAAGTCGGCAGTAGATTCTCTCCTGAACGAGGCCAAGGGCTATCTTGATAGAATCGCTTCTGACGAAAGCTCAACTGAGACCTCAGAAGAAAGCAGTGAAAGCTCAGAAGAGATCAGCGAACTGAGCGCAGCCTGATAAAGCAACTTTCAAAAACTGAATATCCCCTGCTTCCGGCAGGGGAATAGAATAAGATCTCAGCATAAAAAGCGGAGGTCTTATTCTCATAATTACATGAAATTATAAAACGGGTCGGGTGAACCGCTATGAAAAAACTAAAAACAGCCTTATTGATTATCCTTTCTTTCCTTACGGTGTGTTCTGTGCCGTCGTGCAGCTGTTCAGGAGACGGCAGTGAGGAAGAAAGCAGTGCGGAAGAAAATGCGTCTGTGGTTTCTGAGCTTTCAGAGGATATCTCTGAGGAAGAAGAATCAAAAAAAGATGAAAGCTCCAAGTCTAAGGTAAAGGAGACCTCAAAGCCCAAGGAGGTCAGCAAGGAGGAATCCAAAGGATCGAGCGGGCCGAGCTATCTGGAGCCTGATCTTGACAGCTCACGGGAGATACTTTCGGATTTTTCATCCTATCTTTCGCAGAATCCTGATACTGTCGGATGGATCAATGTTCCATACACGGCAGTGAACTATGTTGTTGTCCAGTCGCCGGGCGATATGGTGAGAGTTGCATACAGCGAGGACCCGTATTATCTCTACCGTGATTTTTATGGAAACTACCTGTTCAGCGGTTCGATCTTCCTTGACTACCGCAGCAAGCTCGGTTCAAAAAACCTGCTCCTTCACGGTCATTCTATGGCGGACGGAACAAAGTTTGCGGGTATCCTCTCATACAGCAGCCTTGATTTTTATAAATCGGCTCCGGTCATATCCTTTAATTCCCTCTATGAAAAAGCAAAATGGAAGATCATTGCCGTTATAAAAGTAAATACCGACAAATCTCAGGGCGATCCTTTCCACTATCTGAGAGGCAGCTTCAGCAGCAATTATGATTTTCTGAATTTTGTATATGAGCTGAGGATGAGGTCTATTATTGACTGTCCTGTTGACGTGAATGAAAACGATACGCTCATCACGCTTTCTACCTGCGCCTATGATTTCAGCGGATTCCGTCAGGCGATAATCGCCAGAAAGGTCAGGGAGGGCGAGGATTCAAAGGTGGCTGTCAGCAAGGCAAGATATAACTCCAATCCGCTTTATCCTGATGTTTGGTACTGGTACAGAGGCGGTACGAAGCCGACTGTAACTTCTTTTCAGGATGCACTCAACAAGAAGCAGATAACGTGGTATGACGGCAAACAAAAGTGGTCGGCAAAGGACGACAAAAAGCTCAAAGAGGATGTCCAGAAAATGATGGACGGTGCCGAAAAGAAGATACGCGATACCTACAAGCCTGAGTATTATTCACAAGGTCAGATAGATAATATCAATAATATAATCAATATCTTTATGGAGGCAATCAGAGAAGCCAAGGATACCACCAGGATCAATGACCTGACCAAGCAGACCATAGCACTCATTGCGGATATCCCGCCTGATAACAAGGAAAAATATGAAGCTATAGTCAAGGCGAGATCAGAAGCCCTAACAGCCATCAAAAACGTGGTGAAAGGCAAAAAATACCGGCAGGCTCAGCAGGAAAAGGTCAATAAGCTGATAAGTGAATATACCGAAAAGATAAACGCTTCACAGGATCTTGATATGATCGCCGTTATGCGGAAGAATGCCGTAAGTCTTTTGGGCAAGATACAGACGGATGCACAGCTCAAAGAAAAAGAGAAGTCTTCCTCAAAGAAAACTTAGCGTCAGCGGAGGAGCTTTTATGAACTATGAGATAATATTTTATCATTCCGGAAAAACGGCTGAAACAGAACGGCTGATCGAAAAGAACTTCGGTAACCTGAGACTGAAAAAAAGGACAACCGAAGCGGCTGTCAGACCGGAAGAGCTTGGAACGATGCTCGGACGGGCGCTGAAAAAAGCCGACATCGTTGTTATAATAGGAGGACTTGACGGCGGCGTACAAAGCACCGACATGATACTCTCGTCCATCCTCTCAGCAAAAGGCAGCGGTCTTAAATGTGAAAGACTGATAGACGACGATGACAACATAGCATATATGATCGGCGCAGGAAAGCAGAACATACTCGTATTTCCGGACGAAACAGAGGTCATTGGCACGATGCTCGAAAAGCGCATCAATCAGAGACTGAAAACACAATATTCCCTGACGGAGGTCAGCGAGGATATCCCTTCGTTTGAAAGCGTAAAAAAAGACCTTGAAGACCAGCTTCAGGGTCAGGACAAAATGAGATCCGGATATGCTGAGGAATATGTCAGAAAAGAAAAAACAGAGCTGAAAAAGCTCAGGATAATAATTGCCGGAGTTTCCGTTCTTGGTGCGGTGCTTGCGGCGGCGGGAATAATAATTCTTGCATTATAACAGAAGTGCGGTCCGACCGATAATGGTCAGACCGCACTTTCTGCAGGATAATATTATGAAGAGAACTTGTCTTCGGCGGATTCATCGTTCATATCGTCAGAAACTGAGGGATCATTTTCATAAGGAACATAAGCCTTTACTTCAGCGAGTGCGGCAGAAACTGTAGAAGCTGTTATAACGGCTGATATCATTATTGCGGAAACCTTTTTTCTGAATTTGTTGTCTGTCATATTAAGCACCCCTTTGTATTTTATGATCTTATTATAAAATGCAGATATAAGAACAGTTTTAAAAGATTATGAAATAAAAGAAAAGCTTACCTGAAAGATGTTCAAGGTAAGCTTTAGCTTTTTATCTTTTGAATATTACTTCTTCACGAAGAGAAACTTTTTTGCCGTTTTCGTCAACGGATTCTTTTTCGATGATCCTGACGAGAGAACCGCCGTTATCACGCACCTCATAGTCCACGTCATAATTATCGTTTGATTTGTCTGTGATATTGAGCGTTACACTGTCATCGGTATATTCGTATGTGAATTTCTGGTCTTTTTTGTTGCCGCCGATATATCCCGTGCCGGATTTTTTGAATGTAAGGGTTGCTTCCTTCATATAAGGGTCTTCATCGGAAGTGATGGTCTGAATAAGCTTTCCGTCCTTATATTCTTTCAGTTCCGAAAACGTCCATGTGCCGATGGGATTGAACCTGAAATCCGAACATCCGCTCATACAAAGGACGATCACAGAGAGCAAAACAAATCCAATAGCAACATATCTTTTCATTAAGATACCCCCGTTCCAATATTATTTTATACTATTCCATTGTGAAAATCAAGACTTTTGAAATATAAGTTTTATTGGGCATATTATCAAAAATCTATTGCACACGGATTTTTTATCTGGTAGAATATAACCAAACAAGATCAACGGAGGGTCGGTAATAATGAGCGTTATAGGTGAGAATATCAAAAAGTACCGCACGGCAAAGGGCATCACTCAGGAACAGTTAGGACAGCTTGTCGGTGTCACTACACAGGCGGTCTCAAAATGGGAAAGAGGAGGAACGCCTGATGCAGAGATACTTCCGAGCCTGTCTCAGGTACTTGAGGTGAGCATAGATGCACTTTTTGGACGTGAAGAAAAGAGTATCGCCTCGTTCATAGCACGCAAGCTTTGTCAGCTTCCCGAAAAGGAGGCATTCAGATATGCGTTTGATATCTGCTGGGCAATAGAGATGGGACTGCTTCAGGATATCTCAGCGATGGACGACTTTTTTGGAATGTTTGTTGACCGCTCGGCGATAACTGCCGACAGCGACGGATATTTTGCAAAGATCATCAGGGACGGAGGACTTTCAACGGTACGTCTTTCAAAAGATTTCCATCATTTCTTTCTGATGGTTGAGCCGGAAGAAAGCATAAAAGATAATATTGCCGATCCGGAAAGCATACGCAAGGTATTTGAGCTGTTTTCGGATAAAAGGATAATTAAGATAATTTTTTATATGTATTCCCGTCTTAATACGCCCATAGCAACATCACTCATCAGCAAGTGTACGGGAATCGAGATGTCAGAGGCAGACAAGTGCCTTGAGATACTCTGCGAAAACAGGCTTGCAACACGAAATGTCGTAGACACCGCCGACGGACAGATAAATACTTATATGTTCCATCAGGAAAGCTCGGTGATACCTCTGCTGTGTTATGCTGACGAGATCACCAAAAAAGTCACGAGAGATTTTATATGCACATTTGACCGTACAAAGCCGCTTTTGTAAACCGCCGGTTGAACTTTTGAGTGTATGGTTGAGAAACAATACTAAAGGTTGCTTGTTATTTTTTGAATATTGGTTTACAATATAGACAGAACAAAAAATCTGAAAGGGGAACTTCAAAATGGCAGATTTCAGTTTATTGTATCCTCAGGGTGTAAAGCCGGCAGGAAAAAAGCTCAGTGACGAGGCTATCAACGACCTTTCTATCGACCATATATGCGAGGAGCTTTCGGGCGAACCTTTTGAGCAGAATATAATACGCAACATTATGACCAACATGGAAAAGGATCCGGAGGTCATCCGTTACCGCAGGGATATTTTTGACGACATATATCATTTTCCGGAGCTGAGAGAGAAGATAAAGAGCCTTCTTGATGAGCTTGCCTATCTGAAGGATCTTGAAAAATCCGTAAAGGATGCCGCCGCCGCTCCGATCTGGCAGCTTGTTAACCGTCTTCAGGAGCTGGATATTTATGTAAACTGTATTTCCGGCATTAATGATGCGCTTTCAGGAAGTGCTATAAAGTCTGCGGGTCTCATAAAGCTCCAGAACTTTGTAAATTCCATCTACAACGAGAGCGGTTTTGAGTTCCTTCACGATGACGTAAAAGAGATGGTCGGAGAGATATCGCAGGTCAGGAGCATTTCACTCGGCGTGAACCTTGACAACCGTCTCGTACCCTGTGAAGTGGGCATAGTTTCGCTCAACGACAAGCCGTTTGTAAGATCGGGCATACTTTCAAGATTTCTTGATTTTTCGAGCAAAAAAAGCGAGATACAGAGCGGTGCAAGCTTCCACGGCATGACAAAGATACACACTGTCGGAAAGGTCAGCGGTGACGATCCTCTGATGAGAGACCTCAGCCGTGTTGTTTCCGAGATGCTTGGTTCTACAGTAAGACAGCTCAAAAGCAAGCTTTCAAGATATACGAATGTCAGCGGCTACAGCCTGACAAAAATGATACCTGAGTTTATTTTCTACATCCGCTGGGCGGATTATATCGACAGGATAAAGCAGCTTGGCATCCCGATGTGCAAGCCGGAGATAGTTGACCCGTCTGAGCGCACACTTTTTGCAAAGGGGCTTTATAACTTCAAGCTTGCCATACAGTGCGAAAAGGGCAAGGGGAAGGCTGAGGATATCATCCGCAACGATTTTGAGTTCAGCAGTGAACACGGCATTTATATTATGACAGGCCCGAACAGAGGAGGAAAGACCACGCTCACACAGGCTGTCGGTCAGATATTCCTTTTTGCCCAGTGCGGAATTTATGTTCCGGCGGAAAGCGCTGTCATCAGTCCTGCGGACAGTATATATACTCACTTCCCGGCAGATGAAAACAAGACGATAAATCTCGGCAGACTTGGTGAGGAATCAAAGCGTATGAGCGAGATTTTTGCCGAAGCTACAAACGAGAGCATACTGCTGTTCAATGAGTCGCTTGCCACAACATCCTATGCAGAGGGTCTTTATATCGCAAAGGACGTTGTAAAAGCCCTGCGCTATCTTGGTGCGAGAACGGTGTTTAATACTCACATGCACGACCTTGCGATGAATCTTGACGATGTAAACACGGTCATCAAAGGTGACATCAAAGTTGCCAGCCTTATAACCGGTATTCACGAAGGCAAGCGTTCCTACAAAATATACATTGCACCGCCTGAGGGTGTCAGCTACGCTCAGGATATCGCCAAAAAGTACGGCGTAACATTCAATCAGCTCATGTCAAGGATCGACAACGAGGACACACCCGCTTCTGAATAATTCATTGTCAGGGGGACTTTTGCGGAAAAGTCCCCCCGACACCCCCGAAAACGTTTATTTTAAGCTTCTTATGGGCGGCTGGTTAATTCTGATATTTGCAGAACTTGTGAGAGAGTCTACCCGACACCCCCGAAAACGTTGATATCTATATTTTGTTATTCTCGCAGAGATAATTGTACAGACCCTCACAGCCCTTTAATATATCATTATATGCCCTGTCAAAATCTCTCGTGTACCACGGGTCTGAAACCGTTCCCTTTGAATCGGTGTAGTCCATGAGCATTGATATTTTGTTGTCGAAATCGTTTGTGACGATGCGCTTGATGTTCCGCATATTGTTGTTGTCCATCACGATGAGCATATCATAGTAGTAATAATCCTCGACAGTCATTTGCCTTGCGGTCTTGCCGTCACATCTCAGACCGTGTTCGAGCAGCTTCCTTCTTGCGGGAGGATAGACAGGATTGCCCAGCTCTTCTGTGGAGGTCGCAGCGGAGCGTATCTCAAAGCTGTTTTCTTTGTGATGCTTTTTTACTATATCCTTCATAATAAACTCAGCCATAGGACTGCGGCATATATTACCGTGGCAGACAAAGAGTATTTTTATCATGGTTTTTTCCCTTTCACTGTTTTTTTGGCAGAGCGCAGCCTCAGTTTGGAAGGTGCGGGTCTGTTAAGATCGAGATAGGCTATTTCGTGATGGGGTTTTTGTTCGGACTTTGGCGGCAGCTTCATATAATCTCCGAATATCATCGTGAGATACTCGTCATAGCCTGACATACAGGGCATACGTTCACCTTCAAAATTCACATAGGTCACACCATTATAAATATCTTTCGGATATTTCGGAATCATCCATTTCGGTCCTGAACAAAGCTCGGTCACGTATTTGTTGTCTTTGAAATTATACTTTGATATTTGTTTTTCGGCATATTTCCATATCCTTCTGCGGACATTTTTATTGCTGAAAACATCAAGCAGCACACGGCTGCCAAGTGCTGTTATCCCGCCGTGTTTTTCCGGAACGACCTGTGCCGAAAACAGCGAATATATAAGCGTCCAGAAAAGCTGTTTTTTACGCTTGATATTATTGTCCGGTGCTGCGTCAAGCGGGAAGATATCCATAACAAGTCCGTGAGGGACATCAAGCCTTAGCTGGCTCGCTTTTATGAGGGTATATTTTTTGTCCACAAGGGTTGTGAAAATATCTCCCGTAAATATCTTGTCATCTGACCGCAGAAGCTCAAAGCGTTCATTGCTTTCCTGTTCTTTCCAGAGCTTTGTGAGGCGCTCATAATCCGGACGGGGCAGCATAACGTCAATATCGTCATCCCAGGGGACAAACCCGCCGCTGCGCACTGCACCGATAAGTGTGCCGCCGATAAGATAAAACGTCAGGTTATTTCTTTCGCAGAAGTCACGGAAATAGACCAGCATATCAAGCTGTTTGAGCTGGAGTTCACGCAGGAGTTCCGGTGTAAGCTTTACGAGTTTCATTTTGCACCATCCTTTTTTTAGCGGTCTGTTTAATACAACAGGCTTGTTCCGTAACGGATCAAGCCTGCATTTTTTGCGGTTATTTTTGCTCCTCTGTTTTTGGAGCAGCTTTTTCGGGTTTCTTTCTTTGATATTCTTTTTTCAGCAGCGGATCAAGTTTGATCTTTGCGATGCCTATGAAGGGATATTCAAATATTTTCAGCGAAAGAATAAACGTAACGGCGATAGCGATAGGAACCATTTTTGGAACAGCGTGTTCGTTAAAGAACGGCAGTTTATACCATTCCCATTTTTTCTCGCAGGGATAGATGAATGCCTGAATGACATAGACCTGCAAAGTTCTTGCGCCGAATCTTGTAAAGAAGGTTTTTACCCTTGGAACAAGTGTCAGGAACGCAGCGCACAGGATTATTGCGAGTATATAGAATATAAAGCGGTTCATCCACATTACAGGTGCTTCCGTGAATAACTTGAAATAGGAATTTTTATAGTTGTATGAGGATTCAAGAGTCCTCTGTGCAATAATGCTCTCGTTGAAATATGCAAAGACCGGAACGGCGATAATGACCAGAGCGGAGAGTATCTGCGTCCATACGTTACGGAATTTGAACAGCCATTCCTTTTTGAAATAATAGCCGACAATAAACATGGGGAAGTGGTTGATGACCCTGCATACACAGAGGAAACCTCCGGCACGTTCATCATATCCGACAAGCAGTCCCAGCAGGAAAGCGCCAATAATGGCAACAGGCGGCTTTATTCTTACAATATACGGCAGGNNCAGCCATATCGTCATGCACATGAGATACCACAAGCCGGGACGGGCGACAAGTCCGCTGAATGACAGTGTCGAATCTCCGAGAACGGTTATCTCGAATATCGTCATTGCCAACTGTGCAAAGAGATAATACATTATATTGGTGAACAGTCTTTGCATTTTTGGGCTTCCGTCCTTGTTTATGTAGCCCTTAGAAAAATATCCCGATATGAACACAAAGCAGGGCATGTGGAAAGAATTGAACAGAAACCACAGTGATCTTGCGGTCTCGTTTTGGGGCTTCATGGGTGAAATAGAGTGAGTTACAACGACAAACATTATCAGCAGAAATTTTGCGTTGTCAAAGAAATAATCTCTGCCTTTTTCATCGGTATATTGGGGTAGTTTTTTAGGCTTTTTTACTTTTTCTGTTTTCGACATCAATTACACACTCCCGTGATCCTGTTTTTTGGTCATACACAGCATCATTCTCCTGTATATTTCGGAGAGGCCTTCCGGATAGATCACATTCCATCCGAGCGCTCTTAGTCTGGATGTATCGAGATCCATATAAAGCGTTGACAGATAGCCGTCTGAGGAATTGCCGCCAAGGTCATATCTGACGCTGATGCCTGCTTCTCCGGCAAGCATTTCAGCCATTTCAGCGATAGAACAATAGGTGCTTTCATCGGCGGCATTGTAGGCAGTTCCCTTTTCGCCGTCGAGGAGGACTGTTAGTATTGCAGTGACGGCATCGGCTGTATAGAGGTAGTCACGCTCCGTTTCGCCCTTTGTTTTGAGGACTATATCCTGCTTTTCAAGGACACATCTTCCGAAATAGGCGAATACTCTGTTGTCATCGTATTCAACGCCGGGGCCGAATGTCTGCGTCAGGCGGACGATCATCACCGGAACATCATATTCCGAAGCATAAGAGCAGCAGAGCGATTCACACTGAAGCTTGCTTATCGGATAGCTGTTTCTCACATCGAGTGACGGCAATGCGCCGGCATCGTTTTCGGTGACCTTATGACCCTTTTTGGGATGTCCATAAGTTTCCATGCTTGAAAGATAGACCATACCCTCGCATTTTTTAGTCCTTGCAAGTTCAAGCAGATTCAGAGTACCTCTTACGGCAGTCAATATTGTTTCAACGGGCTGCTGTACAAATGCCCTGCTTGCGGTCTGGCTTGCGCCGTGTATTATAAAGTCAACGCCGCCGTTGATCTCCGGCAGTTCTTCTACCGTTCCCAAAACAAACACAAGGTTTTTGTCATCCTTGTACTCTGCAAATTTTTCTTCGGCTCTGTTTTTGCTGCGCACAAGAGCGAGAACTGTCAGACCAAGCTCTCTTTTTTTGTTGGCATAGAGAAGCGCCTTTACAGCGGCGGAACCGATAAGTCCTGTTGCTCCTGTAACAAGGATAGTTTTCCCGCTGAATTTGTCCCATGAGATAAAATCAGCAGAGCATATATTTTCCATATCCTGCATAAGGATCGTTTCTTTGTTCATTGTCAATCCTCCGGATCAGTTTTCTGCTTTTGTCGGTGTATCATCTGCTTCTGCGTCATCGTTTTCTGCATCCTCAGGCTCAGTATCATCGGGCTCGGCTTCATCAGCGGCTTTTTTCTTCTTCCTTTTGAGTGAAGAGAAATTGAGCTGTTTATACATCCTGATGATCTCGTCATCCCGTGCCTTTATCTCTTCGGCATATTTTTCGGGTATCTGTCCGTAGAGGAACCAGTCGATGACCCTGTCGGCGGAATTGCTGTCGATGATATCAAAATTCCTTGCGACATACTGTTCCACTTTTTCAGCCTCAAAGTCCTTGTTTTTGATAGCCTCGAGAAGCTCGTCAAAAGTGTTGCAGACCTTTCCGGGAGCGGCAAGGCGGTAGTCGTGATGGAAGCCTCTCGAAATAGAATACTGCATCTCGTCAAAGGCAAAGAACAGCATAGGCTTTTTCATCAGGGAATATTCATAAATGCAGGACGAATAGTCGGTTATCAGCAGATCGGTCACATAGAACAGATTGTTGATATCCGGATAGTCTGTAAGATCAAGGAACTTATCCGTATAGTCGTCTATGGGAAGATGTGAGCTTATCCACGGGTGCATCTTGAACAGTACGACATATTCATCGCCGCACATATCATAGAGCTTCTGGAAGTCCATTATATCATAAGGATAATGTGCATCGGGATGGTTGTTTCCTCTGAATGTCGGCGCAAAGAGAATGACCTTTTTGCCTTTGAGCATGGGATATGTCTCATAAAGCTCCTTGGTTTTTTCTACTCTGTGTGTCGGGTCGAGGTACTTGTCCATTCTCGGCATACCTGTCGGGAGTACTCTTTCGGGGTTGATTCCCCAGGCTTCTGCAAATACATGGGATACCTGTCTTGAACCGCACACGCCGTATGTATATACACGGTGAGCAAGGAACGGAGGTGAAGCCGCAAGATGACCCCACCGGCTGTATCCTACAGCCTTAAAGCCTATGCCTGCATGCCATACGTTGATTATGGTAGTGCTTTCACGGTCAATTTTTATCCTGTTGAATGCAGGAACATAGTTATCCACAAAAATGATATCGGCAGTTGCGAGATATCTCATAAGGGTCTTCTGATTGTTTATCCTTTCACGCATCGTATACTTTGACGGCATATCAGCGACCCAGGCATATTCGTTGATCCTGAAATCCTTGTCAACGCCTCGTTCTGCAATGCGCTTCTGAACAGCCCTCAGATTTGAAGCCATATTATAGTTTGCTTCATAGAGGAAGAGTACGGTAGTGGTGCTGTCCTTCTTTTTGCTCTTCTTATATTTCTTTCTGAACTTGTCATACCACTTCTGAAGGAGGTTAAAGGCATATTTGCGCTTTTTATCCTTGATTTTTTTCTTTTGTTTTGCTATGAATTTCGGCTTCTTTTTGGGCGGTGCATAGATATCGCCCATGCCGGTATTTTTTGCATGGAGGATATGCATAACGAAGGGGAGAGTCTCAGCCCATTCCTTCACGAGGAAGGTCACGGTATACACTCTTCTTCTTGCCTTGCCGCTGTAGAGGAATGTGCGTGAACATTCCTGCAGCTTCTGAGCCAGAGCAGCGTCAGTCTCGGCAACGGCGAGTATCTGTTCCTCCTGACACACAACAAGCGAATAGTTGCCTATCGGGACGCATCGTGCATTGCCGGGATTTGTAACATTGAGAAACAGCCTGTATACATTTCCGTTTACGCTTTCCTGCCGGAAAACAGCTCTTGCCTTATTGACACCGTTCACGGCATAGAAAACAAGCGGCAATGTTCTGTCGGCATCCTCTGAAAAGTTAACGATAACGTCAAGATATACAGTAACTCTTTCCCATTCTATATTCACTACCATAGCGTCAACGAGGTGCGCTTCGATATTATTTTCCATTATGATAGGCTCATAAACAACCTTTGTATTTATATTCTCTTTCATTATGGGTCTCCTTATCTCTTATAGAGTAAGTGCGGCGCAGTGCCTGCGCTCCCGACTTAGAACGCAAAAACTTTCTTCGATGCGTCTGCGTCACGCTCCTTACGGAGCGCTTT
>DBWG01000128.1:20503-23079 GCA_002308635.1 Ruminococcaceae bacterium UBA1244
GCACTCTGGCTGTTCCCCTCCACGTCCGGCGGTGTTCCTCTGGAGTGTGGAGGTGCGGCGCAGTGCCTGCGCTCCCGACTTAGAACGCAAAAACTTTCTTCGATGCGTCCGCTTCGTGCTCCACAAGGGAGCACTCTGGCTGTTCCCCTCCACGTCTGGCGGTGCCGCCGCCGCACCGGATGTGCGTTAATGAATGTTCGCACTGGAAGAAGTGAGCGACGTAAGGAGCGTGTTCGGAGTCGTCCAGTGCGGTCACGCACTAGAAGTCGAGCTGTTGGTTTTCACGGGCATCGTAGAGAGCACGGAATGAATAGAAGTCGTCAGGTGTAGTTATCTTCATGTTTTCGTAGTTGCCGATAATGCAGTAGTTTGTATAGCCGTAGTGCTGCATGAGGGTGCAGGAATCTATCATATTGGTATAGCCTTCGGAGATCGCCTTTCTCTGAGCGGCGAGGATATCCTTCAGGAGGAAGCTCTGGGGTGCTTTTGCAACAAATGAGTGCGCTCTGTCGGGAACGGTCTCAACTTTGTTGTCGTCATTTACGAGAACGAAAGTCTCTTTTGTTTTTACGCAGGTTATGGCAGAACCGTGTTTTCTTACGGATTCGATATTGAGCGTCAGTTCTTCGGGAGTGATGAGCGGGCGTACACCGTCATGGATAAGCACGATATCGTCATCGCCTTCGCTTATTTCCTCAGCGGCGCAAAGTCCGTTATAGATGGAAAGCTGACCGGTCTCACCGCCGGGAACGATCTTTTTTATCTTGTCAAGACGGTATCTGAACTGCAGTTCAGCCATGTGATCTATCCAGTCCTCAATGCAGACAACAACGATAGAGTCAATGTCTGGGTGATTCTGGAATACCTCGATAGTGTGAACGATTATCGGTTTGCCGTGGACGAGCAAAAACTGTTTTGGTTTTGACTTTGAATTCATGCGGGTACCGGAACCGCCGGCAAAAATAACTGCTGTTATCATAATAAAAACTCCTGTTCATAATGATGTTGATTATTTTTAGCCAATAAAAAAACTATCCGGAGCGGGGCATATACTTTCTTTATTATATATTAACCCCAAAAAGATTTCAATATATAATTGTATAGAAGTATTTCTAATATCAGCGGTTTTAACTGTTAATTATGATTTTATTATATATTTGTTCACGGTCACAGTCTTGTTTTTAAGCGGCAGAAAGTCGTTTTCGGTTTTTACAAGAACACCGCCGCATTTTTGTATAACTCTGTTTGAACCGATGTTTTCAACAAAAGCGTCTATTTTTACTTCTTTATATCCCTGAGAGAAGAGGTAGTCAAGCAGACGCCGGCAGGCTTCGGTCATATAGCCGTTGTTCCAGTATTTTCTTGAAAGGTCATAGCCTATAACGGGAACTCCCTCATCGTCATAACCGACAACGTCAATTCCGCCGATAAGAGAGCCGTCACTTTTCAGTTCTATCGCAAAGTTGAGCTTTTTGGGGTCATCATATTCCTTTATCCACATATCGAGGATAAATTTTGTGGTGTCAATATTTTCGTGTACATCCCACGTAAGATATTTTGTAACTTCGGGGTCGCTTGCCCAACCGTTGAACATAGCTTCGGCATCATCTTCCCTGAACGGTCTGAGAATCAGTCTTTCTGTTTCAAGTGTGAGCTTCATTTTATTCTTCCCTTCTTTTAAGGTATTTTCCTATATTGTATTTATTTTTATTCTGAGTGATTTTTCCGTATTCTATAGCTTCAACGGGGCAGTTGCCGATACAAGCCATGCAGTGGGCGCAGGGATTTTTCCAGAGGGGTCTGCCGTTTTTCAGAGTGATATTATTCAGCGGGCAGTTTCTTACGCATTTTCCGCAGCCGATACATTTATCTGTGGCGTAGAAATCCTTTGACGGCTGTCTGAATTTTACCCACAGCGGATTGAACGGAAGAGTCACTAACTTTTCAAAGAGGAAAACGTATCTTGAACGGAGCTTCATGCGGTTCTTTATCTGAAAGGCGACCTTGTTGGTCTGTTTTTCGGACTGCTCTATGCGCCTTAATATTTCTTCCTTGTCAAGTTCGGGGTACATATCGCTGGCAACGTAGTTTCTCGGCATTTTGAATTCCGCATGACCCATGTAGTTCATTTTCTTTTTGCGCATGAGAGAAGCCGCAAGATTTCCTGAAATGCCCGCATAACCTCCGCTGGTAAAAATAAAGTATACATCCCTGCATCCTTTGAGCGGGACGTTTTTAAGGTAGTCACTCAAAAAGCGGGGCATTTCGCAGATATATACAGGTGTGCAGATAACGAAAGGTGTTTTTGAAACAATAGGCTTGTAATTTTTATTTTTGATTCTTGGGAGCAGGTCTATACAGCCGTCGCCTGATTTTGCGGCCAATTTTTTTGCAATGAATTCTGTATTTCCTGTGGCAGAAAAATATAAGATCATAATGACCTCCTCAGTAAACAAAAAACCGGACAGAATTTTATCTGTCCGGTCGTGGTTTTAAGATCAGAACTTGCCTTCCTTAGCAGCTTCTTCAACGCTTACTGCAACTGCAACAGTAGCGCCGACCATCGGGTTGTTGCC
>DBWG01000128.1:23141-23593 GCA_002308635.1 Ruminococcaceae bacterium UBA1244
CCTGCAGCCATGTTATCGGGATGCAGAGTTCTTCCTGTACCGCCGCCTGATGCAACGGAGAAGTATTTCTTACCCTGTTCGATACATTCCTTCTTGTAAGTACCTGCAACGGGGTGCTGGAATCTTGTGGGGTTAGTGGAGTTACCTGTGATGGAAACGCCTACGTTCTCCATGTGCATGATAGCAACGCCTTCCTGAACGTCGTCAGCGCCGTAGCACTTAACTGTAGCTCTGAGGCCTGTTGAATAGGGCTTTTCGTAAATAACATTTACCTTAGCCTCTTTGTAGTCATACTTTGTTTCAACGTAAGTAAAGCCGTTGATACGTGAAATGATCTGAGCAGCGTCCTTGCCGAGACCGTTGAGGATAACTCTGAGGGGCTTTACACGAACCTTGTTAGCCTTTTCAGCGATACCGATAGCGCCTTCAGCAGCTGCGAATGACTCGTGACC
>DBWG01000122.1:0-4582 GCA_002308635.1 Ruminococcaceae bacterium UBA1244
CCGTCAACGATGATGGTATTTTCCTTGTCTACCTTTACCTGACGTGCACGTCCAAGCTGTGCGATAGTAGCGTCCTTAAGTTCAAGACCGATCTCGGAAGAAATTACCTGACCGCCTGTAAGTACAGCGATGTCACGGAGCATTTCCTTTCTNNTGTCGCCGAAGCCAGGAGCCTTTACACCTACGCATACGAATGTGCCTCTGAGCTTGTTGAGGATGATAGTTGTAAGAGCCTCACCCTCGATGTCCTCAGCGATGATAACGAGCTTCTGTCCAGCCTTGACGATCTCTTCAAGAAGCGGAAGGATCTCCTGAATGTTGGAAATTTTCTTATCTGTGATAAGGATGTAAGCGTCATCGATAACAGCTTCCATCTTATCTGTATCTGTACACATATAAGGTGTGATGTAGCCTCTGTCGAACATCATACCTTCAACTACCTCTGAGTATGTCTCGGCAGTTTTGGATTCTTCTACTGTGATAACGCCGTCCTTGCCGACCTTTTCCATAGCGTCTGCAATGAGGTCACCGATAACAGGATCGCCTGCGGAAATTGTAGCAACTCTTGCGATATCCTTTGAGCCTTCTACGGGCTTTGAATTCTTTTTGAGTGTCTCTACTGCTGTATCAACAGCCTTGCTGATACCCTTTTTGAGTATCATCGGGTTAGCGCCTGCTGTAACATTCTTCATGCCCTCACGGATAAGAGCCTGAGCAAGAAGTGTTGCTGTTGTTGTACCGTCGCCGGCAACATCGTTTGTCTTGATGGAAACTTCCTTTACAAGCTGTGCGCCCATGTTCTCAAAAGCATCGTCAAGCTCGATCTCCTTAGCGATGGTAACACCGTCGTTTGTGATGAGCGGAGCGCCGAATTTCTTATCAAGAACTACGTTTCTGCCCTTAGGACCGAGTGTGATCTTTACTGTATCTGCAAGCTGATCTATGCCTCTCATAAGAGCTTTTCTTGCTTCTTCGCCGTAAGCTATCTGTTTTGCCATGATAATATACCTCCGTTGTGATAATTATTCTACGATAGCAAGGATATCGGACTGGCGGACGATGGAATATTCTTCGCCGTCAAGCTTGACATCTGTGCCTGAATATCTGCTGGTGATGACCTTGTCACCGACCTTAACAAACATATCTACCTGATTGCCGTCAACCATTCCGCCGGGACCAACAGCAACGATGGTTGCGAACTGGGGCTTCTCCTGTGATGCGGCTGTGAGAACGATACCGCTCTTTGTGGTCTCTTCTGCTTCTTCGGTCTTTACAACTACTCTGTCCAGCAAGGGTTTGATAGTCATAATATATTGCCTCCTTTAATCCTTTTATAAAAAATCTCAGCAGAACGTCCGGTTGATCTGACGGTGCTGTTTTATTTTAGCACTCACTCTCTTCGAGTGCTAAAGCTATTGTATACTCTTTTGTCAAAAAAATCAAGTACTATTTGAAAGATTTTCATGTACTTACAATGCTTAATACGTTATTTTATGCCCTATGTACAAAAAATATGCCATAAAAATTCCGGATGAAAGCAGTCTCATCCGGAATTTGATAAAAAACTGATATGACCAATTATTTTGTGCGTCCGATATCCGTTCTGTAGTGTGCGCCTTCAAAGGATATCTTCTTTACGGCTTTGTATGCCTTGTCAAGCGCCTCGTCAAGTGTTTTTCCTTCGGCTGTAACACCAAGCACACGTCCGCCGTTTGTATAGAACTTTCCGTTTTCAAGCTTTGTGCCTGCATGGAACACTTCTGCGCCTTCGACCTGACCGTTTTCGTCAAGTCCCGTGATCTCCATGCCCTTCTTGTATGAAAGCGGATAGCCGCCTGATGCCATTACAACACAGGCTGTTGCTCCGTCCTTCCACTCGATCTTTATCTGTGAAAGCTTCTCGTCGATAACGGCTTCGATTATATCCACAAGATCGGTCTTGAGTCTCGGAAGAACTACCTGTGCTTCGGGGTCTCCGAAACGGGCATTGTATTCGATGACTTTCGGGCCGTCCGGAGTTATCATAAGTCCGAAATAAAGGCAGCCTTTGAAGGTACGGTTCTCGCTGTTCATGGCTGCGACTGTCGGCTCAAAGATAGTCTTGCGGCAAATTTCAGCGATCTCAGGAGTATAGTACGGGTTGGGGCTTATTGTTCCCATACCGCCGGTGTTAAGTCCTTCGTCATTGTCGTATGCTCTTTTGTGGTCTTTTGATGATACCATAGGTTCAAGTGAGATGCCGTCAGTAAATGCAAGAACAGATACCTCCGGACCTGTCAGGAATTCTTCAACAACAACATTATTGCCGGAGTCGCCGAATTTCTTGTCCTCCATTATCTCTTTGAGAGCGTCTTTTGCTTCACTCTGAGTCTGAGCGATGATAACGCCCTTGCCGAGTGCAAGACCGTCGGCCTTGATGACTACGGGATATTTGTTTCTTTCCTCTATGTATGCCAAAGCTTTTTTGGGGTCATCAAAAACCTCATAGTCCGCTGTCGGAATGCCGTATTTTTTCATCAGGTTCTTTGAAAAGACCTTGCTGCTCTCGATAATTGCGGCTTCTGCACGGGGTCCGAATGCACGGATGCCGTTGGCTGTAAGGGTATCTACCATGCCGGCTGCAAGCGGATCATCAGGCGCAACAAAAACGAGATCTATTGCGTTTTCCTTTGCAAATGCGACCATGCCCTCTTTATCCATAACGCCGATATTCACGCACTCTGCATCCTTTGAGATACCGCCGTTTCCGGGAGCTGCATATATTCTGTCTACCTTTGGACTTTCTTTCAGCTTGCGGATTATGGTATGTTCACGTCCGCCGCTGCCGATAACAAGTATTCTCATATTATACCTCCGTTTTTATCAGTGGTGGAACAGACGGATACCGGTGAATGCCATTGTCATGTTGTACTTGTTGCAGGTGTCGATAACATTGTCGTCACGGATAGAACCGCCGGGCTGTGCAATAAACTGTACACCGCTGCGCTTTGCTCTTTCGATGTTGTCGCCGAACGGAAAAAATGCGTCAGAACCGAGTGAAACTCCGCTGAATGTAGCGAGCCATGCTTTCTTCTCTTCTTTTGTAAGGGGTTCGGGCTTTACGGTGAAGAACTGCTCCCAGATACCGTCTGCAAGTACGTCCTCATAGTCGTCGGAAATGTAAACGTCGATCGTATTGTCACGGTCGGGTCTGCGGATATCCTCACGGAAGGGCAGTGCAAGTACCTTCGGACACTGACGGAGATACCAGATATCAGCCTTGTTTCCTGCAAGACGTGTGCAGTGGATTCTTGACTGCTGACCTGCGCCTACTCCGATTGCCTGACCGTCCTTTGCGTAGCAGACGGAGTTTGACTGTGTATATTTAAGTGTAATGAGAGCGATAACAAGGTCTCTCTTAGCTTCTTCTGTGAACTCTTTATTCTCGGTAACGATATTTTTGAGCATATCGGCATCAATTTTGAGGTCGTTTCTGCCCTGCTCGAATGTGATGCCGTATACCTGCTTGTGTTCGATAGCTGCGGGAACATAGTTCGGGTCGATCTTTACGACATTGTATGTACCCTTGCGCTTGGTTTTGAGGATAGCAAGTGCTTCGTCGGTGTAATCAGGAGCGATGATGCCGTCAGATACTTCTCTCTGGAGAAGAAGAGCAGTCTGCTTGTCGCAGGTATCGGAAAGTGCTACCCAGTCGCCGTAGGATGACATTCTGTCTGCGCCTCTTGCCTTTGCATAAGCGCTTGCGATCGGTGAAAGCTCGAGATCGTCAACGAAATATATCTTTTTGAGTGTATCTGAAAGTTCGGTTGCAACTGCTGCGCCTGCGGGACTTACGTGTTTGAAGGAAGCCGCTGCAGGAAGTCCTGTTGCTGCCTTGAGTTCCGTAACAAGCTGCCATGAGTTGAAGGCATCAAGGAAGTTGATATAGCCGGGTCTGCCGTTGAGGACTGTTACGGGCAGCTCGCTGCCGTCCTGCATATAGATCTTTGAGGGCTTCTGGTTGGGGTTGCAGCCGTATTTGAGTTCAAGCTCGTTCATTGTTATTTCTCCTTTATTACTGATTTTTGTTTACTATCCTGTCTTCAAACTCACCTGTTGCAAGGTCAATAAATCTTGTATAGAGAGATACCTTGTTGTCGGAGTTCAGGGAGTTCCATACATCTGCTGTAAAGTCGTCGATATTGCCATTTATAGTTACAAGAGTAGGCTCGCCCTCGAATGACGGTATCGGGTTGCCGTCACACTTATAGGTGTGAAGGAAATGACCTTCACCGGCAACAGGCTGTGCGTATTCATAGAAGAATCTCAGAGCGGATCCTTCTCTTCCGCAGTTGCTCTTGAGTATGGACATCTTGTATGAGAAATCGCCGTCTGCAAAGTTAAGTATGCCTGAAATTCTGGGAGTAAAGTTTGGCGGATCAGGCTCAAATGTGCGGGTGCGGAGTGCTTCTTCAAAGGTCTTGCCTTCAAGAATAAAGTCTCTTACGGTGTCTGTCTGGTCGCCGTTTGTAACTACTGTTGAATTTTCAAGTGTGCGGACGGGAGCGTAAATGATGAGTGAAGGATCAACAAGCTTTGAAGG
>DBWG01000122.1:4640-15572 GCA_002308635.1 Ruminococcaceae bacterium UBA1244
GCCCATGATGAAGTAGCCGATAACGGCTTTCTTGCCGTCCTCGCTCTTGCCGATGATTATTCCTCTGCCGGGATATGTGGTTGAGGATATCTCGGCTTTAAGATCAGTAATTTTCATATTCAAGTTCCTTTCATTCTTTTATATATACACGGGAATCCCTGACTTCAAGCTTGTCGTCACAGAAAAGAGCGACTGCCTGAGGGAGTATCTTCCACTCCGCCTGCTCCATTACTCGCCTTTGAAGTGTTTCCGGCGTATCGTTGTCCATAACTTCAACGGCTTTCTGGAGAATTATCGGGCCGCCGTCACAGACCTCAGTGACAAAATGAACCGTAGCGCCTGTGACCTTTACACCCTTTTTCAGTGCTTCTTCGTGGACTTTCAGTCCGTAATAACCCTTTCCGCAGAATGAGGGTATCAGCGCAGGGTGAACATTCATCATTTTGTTCGGCATTGCATTTACGACCTGCTCGTCAAGTATGGTCATAAAGCCCGCATAGACAACAAGATCGGTATTTTCTTCAAGGATAGCGTCAGCCATCGCCTTGCTGTAGCTTGCAACGTCAGCGTAGTCTTTTCTTGCAAGAACTCTTGTTTTTATATTATGGTTCTTTGCCCTTTCGAGAGCGTAGACTCCGGGCTTTGAGGCTATGACACAGGTGATCTTTCCGTTTCTGATGATGCCGCTGTTCTGTGCGTCAATGAGTGCCTGAAGGTTCGTGCCTCCGCCGGAAACCAAAACTACTATATTTTTCATTGTCAGTCCCCTATCAATACTCGATGATAACGCCTTCGTCGCTTGAAACAAGCTCGCCGAGAACATAAGCGTCCTCGCCGGATGCTTTGAGTGATGCGATCGCCTTGTCAGCGTCTGCTGCGTCAACAACGACTGTCATGCCGACACCCATGTTGTAGGTGTTGAACATATCTCTCTCGGGAACATTGCCTGCCTTTGCGATAAGGTCGAATATCGGAAGTACCTGAACGTCTTTTCTCTGTATCTTTGCGGAAATTCCGTTCGGGAGTGATCTCGGGATATTCTCATAGAAACCGCCGCCTGTGATGTGAGAGATCGACTTTACATTTACGTCTTTGATAAGGTTCATAATTGCCTTTACGTAAATTCTTGTCGGAGTAAGAAGCGACTCGCCGAGAGTTGTGCCAAGCTCGTCATAATGAACGGCAATTGTCTTTTCGTTTATGTCAAATACCTTGCGGACAAGTGAGAAACCGTTTGAATGTACTCCGCTGGAGCGGATACCGATCATAACGTCACCGGGTTTCTGGGTTTCGGGCTGGAGTATCTTGTCTTTATCGACAACGCCTACCGCAAAACCTGCAAGGTCATATTCGTCCTCCGGCATAAGTCCGGGATGCTCGGCTGTTTCGCCGCCGATAAGCGCGCATTCGCTCTGTACGCATCCCTCTGCTACACCTGAAACGATCTGTGCGACCTTTTCGGGATAGTTCTTGCCTATTGCGATGTAGTCAAGGAAAAACTGGGGCTTTGCACCGCAGCAGATTATGTCGTTCACGCACATCGCAACGCAGTCGATACCGACAGTATCATGCTTATCCATAAGAAAAGCAAGCTTGATCTTTGTACCTACTCCGTCTGTTCCCGAAACGAGTACAGGCTTATTGATGCCTGTGGTGTCGATCTCGAAAAGTCCGCCGAATCCGCCGATGCCTGAGAGAACGCCGTTTGTCATTGTTCTTGCAACATGAGCTTTCATAAGCTCAACAGAACGGTAGCCTGCCGTTACGTCAACTCCTGCCGCTTTGTAGCTGTCACTGTAGCTTTTCATATTATTCCTCCGTTATATTTATTCAGGGTTTTATCTTATGTGAATATTTATCTTCTCTTGATGTGCCGGACACGTCAAGAGGATAGTTGCCTGTAAAGCAGGCATCACAGATACCTATATTACTTTCCTTTGCAAGCTCCTTCAGGCTTTCTACCGACAGGAAACCAAGGGAATCAGCTCCCATATATTCACGCATCTCTTCAACGCTCATTGTTGCAGCGATAAGATTTTCTTTTGCCGTTGTGTCGCTTGTAAGATAGCACTGGCTCACAAACGGCGGAGAAGCGATCCTCATGTGAACTTCTTTTGCTCCTGCCTGACGGAAAAGATGGACAATGTGCCTGCTGGTCTTGCCCTTTACGATAGAGTCGTCAATAACGATGACACGCTTGCCGTTTACGTTGTTTTTGAGAGCATTGAGCTTGATACGCATAAGGTATTCGGAATTGCGCTTTCTGTCGTTGAAGGCACGTCCGATGTATTTGTTTTTGATAAGTCCTGTTGCAAACGGTATGCCCGATTCAAGGGAATAGCCTATTGCGGATTCTATGCCGCAGTCGGGAACTCCGCAGACGATATCGGCTTCAACGGGATGCTGTTTTGCAAGAAGTCTGCCGGCTGTCTGGCGTGAGCTGTTTACGGAAACTCCGTCTATTACGCTGTCGGGACGGGCAAAGAAAACGTACTCAAATACGCAGAGAGCTGTTTTTCCGCCGCAGCGCTGTGTATAGCTGTGAACGCCGTCTTCATCAATTACGATCATCTCTCCGGGTGCAACGTCACGGATAAATTCGCCGCCCATACTGTCAAAAACACAGGATTCGGAGGCTATGACGTAGCTCGTGCCGATCTTTCCGTAGCAGAGCGGACGTATGCCCATCGGGTCACGTACACCGATAAGCTTGCTCGGAGACATAAGAGCAATGGCATAAGCGCCTTTAAGCTGACCGACTGCCTCCTGTACAGCCTCTTCTATGGTGGAGGCGTTTATTCTTGCACGGGCAATAAGATAAGCGATTATCTCGGTATCGCCGTTTGACTGGAATATTGCAGCCCCCTGATTAAGGTCATTTCTCAGCTCGCTGTAGTTTGTCAGCGCACCGTTGATGCAGAGTGCAAGCTGACCCTTGATGTAGCGCATTACAAGCGGGGCAAGGTTTTCGTGATCTACAGGTACGCCGCCGGAGGAATACTTAACATGACCCAAGGCGATCTTTCCGTTCCCAAGACGGTCAAGTTCCTTTTCGGGAAGGGCTTCGGGTATCATGCCGTGATCTTTGTGGTAGATCATCTCTCCGTCCTTGTTTACGGCAATTCCTGCGCCGACCTGTCCTCTGTGCTGAAGCGCATAAAGCGAAAGATATGTTTCTTCGACGATATCTACGGATGGGTCGGTAGTATATATACCGATCACACCACATTCATCATGTAATTCGGACATAGTGTTTCTCCTTATTTATTGATAAGCTCCTGTACCTTTGTCTGTATATCGGCGTCCTTTTTCTCTACGCCTTTTTTCATGCTGACTTTTTCATCCTCCAATTTCTGTGCAAGGACATCGTCAGAGAGGGCGAGCATCTGTACGGCAAGAATAGCCGCATTGTCCGCACCGTCTATCGCTACTGTTGCAACAGGGATACCCTTCGGCATCTGAACGGTCGCAAGAAGTGCATCAAGTCCGTCAAGAGTCGAGGACTTGATCGGGATGCCTATTACAGGTATCGTTGTATGAGCGGCAAGGACTCCCGCAAGATGCGCTGCCTTTCCTGCTGCAGCAATTATAACGCCGAAACCGTTCTTACGTGCATTTGCCGAAAATTCAGCGGCAGCTTCGGGTGTTCTGTGTGCAGACATGACATGGACCTCAAACGGTACGGAATACTGGTCGAGAGTTCTGATCGCTCCTGCCACTGTAGGAAAGTCACTGTCGCTTCCCATTATTACAGCTACTTTTTTCTGTTCGGACATAAATAATACTCCCCTTTTATCTTTTCTTTTAGAAGTACGGAATAAAACAATATTCCAGATATCATTTTATCCTAAAGTGCAAAAAAAAGCAAGACCGATATTCAAAAATATCGGTCCTGTGTGAATGTTTTGAATTATTGTCTTCTCGGAGCGTTCTGATCGAGCATCTGCTGAGCCCTGTTCCTGAGTGCAGCCTGAGCATCTACAGGCTGTGAAGCTCCTGCTCTTGGTGCTGAATACTGATCTGCATAGCCTGTGCCTATCATCTGATTGCCGCTGTTTACTACTGGCGGTATCGGAGTAGTGATGGGTCTTGCTGCGGATGTTGCAGTCTGAACGGGCTTGCGCGGAGCTTCTTCAGGTTTTTCGGACGGTTCCGGACTGCCTTCGATAACAAGCTCTTTGAGTGCTGTTGCAAGCCCTGCCATAGACTGTATCTCGGAAGGTATGATGATCTTTGTAGCTCTGCCGTCAGCGACCTGAGCAAAGGTCTCAAGGCTCTTGAGGGCAATTACCCTGTCGGAAGGAGCTGCTGCGTTCAACATTCTCAAGCTGTCTGCAAATGCGGTCTGAACTGCGATAATAGCCTCAGCTTCACCCTGTGCTTCACGGATCTTGGTTTCCTTGATAGCCTCAGCACGGAGTATAGCTGCTTCCTTGTGACCTTCTGCAACAAGTATCTGGCTGGTCTTTTCACCTTCTGCGTCAAGGATCCTTGCACGGCGTTCACGCTCTGCCTTCATCTGCTTCTCCATTGCGATCTGTATCTCACGGGGCGGGAGGATATTTTTAAGCTCAACACGCTTTACTTTTATGCCCCATGCGTCAGTTGCTTCGTCGAGTATCTCTCTTATTCTCTCGTTTATCTTGTCACGGGAAGTAAGGGTGTTATCGAGTTCGAGTTCACCGATGATATTTCTGAGCGTTGTTGCGCAGAGAGTTTCGATCGCCATGATAGGACGCTCAACGCCGTAAGCATAGAGCTTTGAGTCTGTGATCTGATAATAAACTACCGTGTCGATCTGCATGGATACGTTATCTCTTGTGATAACGCTCTGGGGGTCAAAGTCTACTACCTGCTCTTTGAGGGAAACTTTTCTCGCAATGCGGTCCATAAAGGGGACCTTCATGTGGATGCCTGTGTGCCAGGTGCTGTAGTAAACGCCGAAACGCTCGATAACATAAGCGTTTGCCTGAGGCACGATCTTGATATTTGTTACGATTATAAGAAAGAGAACTGCGAGTACGATTATTAAACCAATAAGCCAAGGGGACATAAATATAACCTCTTTTCATTTGTTGTATTTCAGTTTACTGCTGCGGGTGTTTTTTCTTCAAACGGCTCAACGATAAGCTTCACACCCTCGATCCTGAGAACAGATATTTTGGTTCCGACAGGAAGGATCGTTTTGTTTTCTGTCGTTGCCGACCAATCGTTGTTTTCAACTCTGACCCTGAACACTCCAAGCTCTTCATCGACTATTTTTGTGACTATACCAGTCTTGCCGAGATTCATATCAGCATTTGTGGGTGTTTTTTTGAACCTTGTCATTTTTCTTGCAAGCGGTCTTGTCAGAGCGATCAGAACGAATGTTACGGCAAAGAATACGATTATCTGTATTGACAAGTCAACGCCGCACAGATACAGTATCAGAGCCGCAACTCCTCCCAATGCCGCCCATACTGATGTGAGCTGCAGCGGAGAATTGAATTCCAACAGTACGGCAACAAGAATAACTATCAGCCAAATCCAAAGCATTGTCATAAGATCACCTCCTGTTCAGCGCCGCTTTTTGTTTTTGGGCGAAGAATGTTTTTTTGCTTCATTTTTTGCGGCACTGCGTATGCTGTCGTATTTTTCAAAGGAAATACCGTATTTTATTTCTTCCTCAGTCAGCGGCTTTTTGGGCTTTATGCTGACATCGTTTTTGTTCCGGGGACGTATCAGGCACTTTTTGTCAAAGCCTATCAGGTCTGTACGGTGAGCAAGTGTAAGAGCCTCGTGAACAAGGTCGTAATTTTTCGGGTTCTTGTATTGTATCAGCGCCCTCTGCATTGCTTTTTCGTGAGGGTCATGGGCTACATATACAGATTCCATCGTCCTTGGGTCAACTCCCGTGTAGTACATACAGGTCGATATCGTTGAAGGTGTAGGATAGAAATCCTGTACCTGTTCGGGACTGCATCCGATGTCACGGAGATATTCCGAAAGGGCTACCGCCTCTTTTATCGTTGAACCTGGATGTGAGGACATGAGATATGGCACAAGATACTGAGGCTTGCCGAGAGTCTTGTTGATCTGTGCGTATTTTTTGCAAAAGGCCCGGTACACACTGTTTTCTGGCTTGCCCATTTTTGAGAGTACAGCATCGGCAACGTGTTCCGGAGCGACCTTGAGCTGACCGCTGATGTGGTATTTGCACATCTCCTTGAAAAACGTATCATCTGGGTCAGCCATGATATAGTCAAAGCGTATTCCGGAGCGGATAAAAACCTTTTTTACTCCGGGAAGTGCCCTGAGCTTTCTGAGAAGCGAAAGATAATCGGTGTGGTCTACTGTCAGATTTTTGCAGGGCTGCGGGAACAGACACTGTTTGTTCGGGCAGACTCCATATTTAAGCTGTTTTTCGCATGAAGTCTTACGGAAATTCGCCGTAGGCCCGCCGACGTCGTGAATGTAGCCTTTGAATTCGGGGTCTGTTATTATCTTTTTTGCTTCGTTTATAATAGATTCGTGACTGCGGGTCTGGATTATCCTTCCCTGATGGAACGTCAGCGCACAGAAGCTGCATCCGCCGAAGCATCCTCTGTTGCTGATAAGGCTGAACTTTACTTCCTTGATTGCGTCTACACCGCCTGCGGACTCGTATGAGGGGTGATAGTTCCTCATATAAGGAAGAGCATAGACCCTGTCCATCTCTTCCTGAGAAAGCGGCTTTGACATTGGGTTCTGGACTACATAAACATCTCCGTAGGGTTCGCAAAGCACCTTTCCGGAGAACGGGTCGGTATTTGTATATTGGATATAAAAGCTCTTTGCATAGTTCAGCTTGTCGGACTTCAGATCATTATATGATGGCAGGACGATATATTCCCTGCCGATATGGTCAAGGCTTTTTGTTTTATAGACCGTACCGTCTATGAATGTTATCTCACTTACGGGTATTCCGCTGTTAAGGGCATCGGCTATCTCAACTATTGAGCGCTCGCCCATTCCGAATGAAAGTATATCCGCCTGAGAATCGAGCAGTACCGAACGCTTCAGGCAGTCGTCCCAGTAGTCATAGTGTGCCATTCTGCGGAGACTTGCTTCTATTCCGCCGATAACTACAGGCTTATTCTTATAGCTTCTGCGAATAAGATTCCCGTATACTACGGTTGCATGATCGGGACGTTTTCCCATTTCGCCGCCGGGTGTGAAAAAATCCTTTGCACGGCGCTTTTTGGATACGCTGTAGTGGTTGACCATCGAGTCCATATTACCCGCTGAGATAAGAAAGCCGAGTCTTGGCTCGCCGAATACGTTAATGCTGTTTTCGTCCTTCCAGTCGGGCTGGGATATTATCCCGACCTTATATCCTGCCGCTTCAAGCACCCGGCTTATTATTGCAGGACCGAAAGATGGATGATCTACATAGGCATCACCGATGACAAATGTAAAATCCACCTCTTTCCACCCTCGTTTTTTCATGTCATCTTTTGAGATCGGCAAAAAATCCTTCATAATGATACACTCCGATCAGTTTTTAAGAAGTGCGCCTTCCCATTCGGGCTGCCTGAAACCCACAAGAACGGTCTCATCGTCAATGAGTAAAGGACGCTTTACAAGCATCCCGTCAGATGCAAGAAGGCGGAGCTGTTCCTCTTCCGTCATAGCGGGCAGTTTGTCTTTAAGGTTCATTTCCTTGTAAAGATTGCCGCTCGTGTTAAAAAATTTTTTCAGCGGGAGACCGCTTTTTTCATGCCAGAGTTTAAGCTCATCGTATGACGGGTTTTCTTCTTTTATCGGTCTTTCGGTATAGGAAATATTATTCTCATCGAGCCATGCTTTTGCCTTTTTGCAGGTGGTACATCTCGCATAGCAGATAAACAGCATAAAAAACACCTCTTTTTCAGTATTTGTGAACATAACATTACAGTATTGACCGCAATGCCCAACATCCCAAAATAAAACTGTCTTGATATGACATCTATATTATATCATATCAAGACAATAAAAAAAATATATATTTTTTGATTTTTTTGGTTTTTTTATCGAATCAGACCATATTTTTTCTTTATGCGTTCAAGCTTTAGTATGACCGGCTCAGCTCCGATAAACAGGAACACCGCTGTTGATACTGCGTGTATCGTATCCATCGGAAGTCCGAAGGAATATACTGTCAAAAGAGTCTCTCGATTGATCGGGGTTCTTGACAATATCAGTGTGGCAGGGTTCATTATGCCGCCGTATATGACAAATGCGGCTATAAATCCAAAGACGGCAAGCGATATTTTATTTACAGGAAGAAGCCTTCCGCTGAAAAGTATTCCGGCAGTAAATCCGATTAGTCCCATTGTAAACATCTGCCACGGAGTCCATATACCCTGACCAAAAAAGACGTTTGAAGCAAGCATCGAAACAGAACCGATCATAAACCCAGTTTCACTTCCCAGGGCTGCCGCACAAATTATCACAAGAGCTGTGACCGGCTTGAAAGCAGGCAGCATATAAAATGCCGCTCTGCCCATTACGCAGACAGAACACAGTACGGCGATAAGCACAAGCTCTCTTGTCTGAACGGAACGCTTTTCAAAAATAATATAAAACGGCAGGATGCTTTCGAGCATGACCATAAGAGAAATAAAAAGATACTTTGAATCGTTAAAATAATATATACCGACAAAAATAGTAACCGGTACGGCTATCAATACAGTTACGACCGAAACAGCGATACGTCTGACGCTCCTCTTCGGCGGAACTATCTTTATCGGTCCGGCGGTTTTTGAAAGAGACAGCATAAAAGCTATTGCCGAAGCTATCATCACCGGAAAATAAATTTTGCTGTCCGGCATTTTTATTATGTCCGCCGTTGCAAGAAGGGAAAACAATAGTACAGAAAACGAGATCGCTGACAGCGCTTTTTGTATGGGCTTTTTGAGTCTGTGTTTTTTATGCTCGTCTGTTTTCCTGGGCGGAGGGTCAGTTTTTTCGTCATCCCCGCTGTTGATTTCGGAAAGAAACATATCTTCCTTGTTTTCTATGCCGAGCAGAGAAAGTGCGTCCTTTACCGTGACGATGTTTTGGACTATCCCTTTTGTCATGCGTGAGACGGAGGTAGTATATATGCCGTTCTCCGAAAAGAATTTTGCGGGAGGGACGCAGCTTATGATCCTGCCGCAGAAAAGCATTGCACATCTGTCGGAATGTTCGCAGCAGAATTCAAGATCATGGCTCACAAGTATTATCGTTGTGCCGTTTTCTGTCAGCCTTCTGAGTATCAGTGCAAGCTTATGTTTGAATGCACAGTCAAGTCCTTTTGTCGGCTCGTCAAGAAGAAGTATTTTCGGCTCTGTGAGAAGTATTTTTGCAAGAGCCGCCTTTTGCTGTTCGCCTCCCGAAAGATCATACGGATGACGGTCAAGCAGTCCGTTCAGTCCGCATATCCCTGAAACGTATGATATTTTTCCCTGTTTTTCTTCTTCCGAAAAAGAACTGTCGGAAAGCATTTCCTCAAGCTCACTGCGGACACTTTCACACACAAACAGCGTCTGGGGATCCTGCGGAAGAAATGCAATGCCGGTCCTGCGTGGGTCTTTTATAACGGCAGCTTTTCCGTTTATGTATATTTTCCCCCTGTACTGACGGCGAAGTCCTGTCATTACCGAAAGCAGTGTTGTCTTGCCCGCTCCGTTGCCGCCGAGAACAGAAAGTATCTCGCCTTCGTTTATCGTCAGATCAACACCTTTGAGAATATCCGGAGAGTTTTTTTCATAGCGGAACCACAATTCCCTGATCTCTATGAGCTTTCTGCCGGATGGTCTGTCCGGTATACAAGGCGGTACGTCAAATGTTTTTTTCTCTTTCTGCGAACGCAGCCATTCTCTCGCCTGCGTCAGCGAAACAGGGCTTTCGGTATTCCGCTTTTCATCGGATGAATATTCGTATATCCTCGTAAAAGCCGGAAGCGACAAAAAAACCGGGTCTTTGCTGCTGTAGAGGATACTGCTTGTTTTTTCTGGAACGGTGTCTGAGATCAGCCTTCCTTCCGACATTACAAGCACCCTGTCGCTCAGGGACAAAACATCGTCAAGTGTGTGTTCGCTGATGATAACGGTAGTGGAAAGCTCACGGTTTATCCTTCTGAGCAGCGACAAAAAATCGTGCGCCGCTATCGGATCAAGACACGAGGTCGGCTCGTCAAGTATCAGCACAGACGGCTCTGATGCCATCACGGATGCAAGGTTGAGTATCTGGCGCTGTCCGCCAGATAGCTCGTCAACAGGCGACTCAAACCACTTTTCAATTCCGAAAAAAGCGGCGATCTCGGCTGTCCTTTGTCTTATGGCGCTTTTTGAAAATCCAAGACTTTCAAGACCGAATGAAAGCTCGTGCCAGACCTTGTCCGTGACGGACTGATTATCGGGCGACTGCATAACAAAGCCTATCTTTGATGATTGTGTGCGGTGATCGGCATTTTCAAGAGGACTGCCATAAAACAATATCTCTCCGCTTCTCTCTCCTTCGGGAGTCAGGCAGGTCTTGAGGTGACGCAGAAGCGTACTTTTTCCGCAGCCGGAAAGTCCGCAGACAGTTATGAATTCACCCTCACTGACGGAAAGGTCTATGTCCGACAATGCGTTTGTTTCCGAATCAGGATAGCGGAAGCTCAGATCCCTGACTGCAAATATTTCCATTTTCTGTCCTCCTTGATCCCGACTGTGAGCGGGAAAATACACAATATAAAAAATGCCGAATAAACCGCTATGTCAATATATCCCGTTTCGACCGGATATATCATCGGATAATAATAAAACTCTGTTCTTTCAAAAAACGCTGCCATTCCTACGGCGGTACTGCACAAAATTATCACAATGACTGCGGCGGAATCACGGAAACTAAAATGAAAAAGCGAATACGCTGTCCTGTGTTTCAGTCCGTATCCCCTGCTTTTCA
>DBWG01000122.1:15590-28936 GCA_002308635.1 Ruminococcaceae bacterium UBA1244
TTTTCGATCGCCCAGCCGATAACGGCAGATAATATCCTTATTGAATTATGTATGCGTCTGAGAAGATTTCCCTGATCTGCCCCTCGTCCGATACACCTCTGAGCGGCGGCGGTTTTTTTGAGCTGTGATCTGAATTTTGGGATGAACCTGAGTATCATTGATATCAGCAGACCGAGTTTTGGGGTTATCCTTCCGAAAAGATACATCACTCCGTCAGTTGAAGAGGTGTATCTCAGACAAATGCACCAGAGCATTATTGAAGAAAAAGCCGTGCCGGAAAAGATACCGTAAACAATAGATTCAAGTGTGAGCGGGTTGCCGTCCGAAAGATAACAGAGTATCGTCATTCCGGCATGATCAAAAAGCGGGTTGATGAATACTATGAGCAGCGCCATCGGCATTATCATAAACAATATGAGCTTTACCGCTTTTTTTCCGCCGGCATAAACGGCATAAAGCATTGAGCATACAAAGGATATCACAATAAATACAGGGTGCGAGATGAACATTGTAAAAAGCATCACCGAAAGAAAAAATGTCAGGTGAACCATGGGATGATATCCCGAAAACGCTTTCTGCATATATCTCACTTCCTAAAACACAATGTCATTTCCGAGAGCGCAGGTGTAGTGCCAGACGATCTCATCTCCGTCACTGACCTTACAATCGGAACAGCCGTAAGACGGTATCTCACCGTTTATGCTGTATACCCAGCCGGACGCACTGCCGCAGTCGAATTCATATAGGTTATATATTCCCTCGATATAGGCTGTATTGTAGAGCGGGGTCATTGTAAATTCAAGATGTATCCTTCTGTCAGTGCATACCCGTTTTGTAATATCAAATACGCTTTCGCCGGGATCGTACCCGATAGTGACGGGTGAAAGTATTATCCCGTCCGACGGAACGATAGGACGCTTATTCTTTGCCAGATCGTCTATGTGTTCGTTCAGCACTGAACATTCTATCGAAAAAGTACATTGGTGTTTGTTCTCTTCCTGTGATGATACAGGTATCTCTTCTGAGATCTCTTCCGGAATTTCTTCTGTGTATTCTTCGGAGCTTTCTGACGGCGCTTCTGCGGTGCTTTCTTCGGAGCTTTCTGACGGCGCTTCTGCGGTGCTTTCTTCGGAGAACTCTTCAATAATACCTGCGGAAGTATCTTCGATGACAGTTTCCTGTGTCTCTCCAATGCTGCTTTCGGGAACGTCTTCGGCACTTACTTCTGCTGTCTCTTCAGAACTTTGTTCAGTAGAGGTATCAGAAGTTAGAGGAATACTTTTTTCAGGAACGGATATTTCAGCTATACCGGCAGAATCTTCCGGAGCCGGAGAGGATACTTCCGATACAGCAGCAGTACCGGAAGCGTGAGGTACGCTTCCGGCAGGTGCTTGTGTATTTTTCTTTATTTCGGGACCGTCGGCAAGAAAAAATACCGCCGTGAGTATTAGAACGATCACAGAAACAACAATTATATGTTTACCGTGCTTTTTTATGAATTCTGACATTTTTTCCCGCCTTCCGGTGAAGAATCAGTTTTTTTCTCTTTTCTTTGAAAATGCAAAAATGCCCGCTGCTAACGAGAACATAACAATTGACGCTGCAAATGCTGTGGAAGTGCTGTCGCCTGTTTTGAAATTATCATTTGAAGGATCGGGAATTCTTGATGATACATCCGGTTCAGAACTCTGCTGAGAAGATTCCTCAGCGGACTTCTTTACGTTAACGTCCGTCATATCAAAGTAAGCGTTCTTATTGCTGTAGAACCTGTAGGCAGCTGCAAGTGCGGAATATGCCTGTGTGGTCGAAAGAGCATTTGCTTCGCCGTTTTCATAATGAGAGAATTTCAGTTCATCTTCAACAAGATAGCGGAAAAGCGAACCGTAGGCATTATATCCGTCTCCTGAAAAACGCTCGTCTGATATGGGGTCAATGTCGAGTGAACAGAGTGCAAGGATGACCTGAGAGCTGCTTTCGGAGTCATAGCTGCCGTATGACGAGAATTTTCCGCTGCCGTCTTTCAAATAAGAATATCTGAACATTTCGGACAGGAAATAGATAGCTTTGTCTGCGGCAACTATTATGTGAGGATCAACATTTTCCTTATCCTTGTAATAAGGTGCAAGAGCCTGAAGCGCCATAGCAGTCAGGTCGGCATCAGAACCGTCACCCTTGTCTGACCATGTGTCAATAGTCCAGCCGCCGTCGGACTTCTGAGCAGAGAGGATATCATCTATCAGGCTTTCTCTTATGCCGTCAGGAACCTCGTAGTTGTTTGTATCAAGTGCAATAAGCGCATATATTGAGCCGTTTACACCCTGCTTTCTGACATATTCAAGGTCGGTGAGCGGTGAGACAAGATCATAGCCGTAAAAATCAGAAGCGTCTATGCCTAATGAGGTAAGAGCTGTAACAACACCGGAATTTACTGTTGAACGGGTGGCACTGAGCTTGCTGCTGCCGTTTTCATCGAGAGCTTTCTTTACGCTTTCAACATAGGTATTCTTAATTTCGTCATCAGCGATGCCGAAACGGGCGGCATTGATTACTGTCCATTCGTTTCCGAAAACAAGCTCACGGCCGCAAACATCATAGAACGAATCTATGAACGCTTCTGCTGCGATCGCACTTTTTTTATCATACAGGCTGTTGAAATATCCTTCGCAGGCAATGAGCTTTCCATAATTTGTAACCTCTGATCTCTGACTTTCAGAAAGGGAATCATATTTTTCTCTTGCAGAACGTATGGAATATTCGCTGAATCTGCTCACTTCTCCAATGCTGTCGATAAGATATATGGTCTCAAGAACATCCCTGTCTTCTGCCTCTGAAAGGCTTTTTAGCATTTCTTCAGCCTCGACAAGATCATTATAGTTATTTACCAATTCTTTCTTTTCATCCGAAAGTGCATCATATTTTTTACGTGCTTCCATAACATAGCCTTCCGTTCTTTTGGAAAAAGGCTTGACCCAGCTGATAAGATAACAGACTTCCTGGACATCACCATCGTTGTACAGGCTCATGATCTCATGAAATCTGCGCTCAGCTTCCTGAAGGACATCATAGTTTGTGACAAATGCCAGCTTTTCTTCGGTAAGCGAATCACAATATGTCCTTGCCAGAAAAATCGGTATTTTGCTGTCTACGGTGACAGTGCCGATATCGTCGATCATTTCGATAGCTTTTTGGACGGCATTATAAGTGCCTGATTTTAAAACATTGAACGAATAGACCGTCTCTTCTGCGTTATTGTAGTTGCTCTGCATCCAGGACGGATTTGCGACACCTATGTATATCTTATCGCCGTCTTTAACTTCTATTTTCTGACCGGGCTTGTAGTCAGTGCCGGGCTGGGTCGGGGTGTATTCATTCTTATAGACCTTTGCACGATAGGCTTTGTTATTTACTTCGGGTGTAACGATTATGCTGTCGGTGCTTTCGACTACAACAATATTGTAGGTAATATCAACATCATAAAGATCGCCTTCAACATTTCCGTTTACGACCTTTACATCCGAAAGCGTGGTATCGGATCCGGACCAGTCATAGCCCAAGTCTGCTCCCCATGAACAGCTATATAAAAAGCTGAGTATATCACCGTTTTCAAGCTTTCCTGAGCTTGCGGTGTATGCAGAAATGCCCTCGTCTGTTATCCAGTCGTCAAGCATCATCATCCAGCCGCCCATTGAACCGCCGTCTTCGGCAGAAAGACCGTTTATCTCGGTTATGTAGCCGTTTTCTGCACCGGTCTGGGTATAGCCGTGTGATTCAAGCACCTTTAAAAATGCTGATTCTGCGGTAGTGTCACTGTCAAAAGGTACCCATTCATCAACAAGTGTGTTGACCCAGTCTGCCCCGTCTTCTAAGGACAAAGTCTCATTTCTGATAATTATTCTGATCTTCTGAGACTCTTCATTTTCCGCACTGACCGGAAGCGCAAACATAGTGCATGACAAAGCGCACACTGTCAGCAAAGATAAAAATTTAGTCTTTTTGTTCATTTCTGTTCCTCCTGTTTTTATGGATGATTTTCGGGATCGTCAGTTTCTGCATTGTCCTTGGCAGAAGATCTTTTTTGAAGCTTTTGCTGCTTTCTCCGTTTTTCACGTTTGAGACGGCTTTTTTCTCTGGGGGAGATAAGCGGAGGTTCTTTTAGACCTGCTGCTTCAAGCGCTCTCGGCCAGGGTCCCAGCATTTGTTTGATAAAACATACCTCGCCGCCGCTGAAGTCGCTCCTTTTTGGGAGTCTTTGCAGTTCCTCCGATCTGTTTTTTAAAAGAATAAGAGCTTCCTGTTTTTTTTCCATAATTATCTTCTCCAAATAAAAATGCTTTCTCTGCAAAAGCAAAGAAAGCACAACTGACCGCACGCAAATAACGCCCTGTACCGTTTTTGATACAGAACAAAACAAGTATCCGATCGGCTGCACTTCTTCTTCGTCCAAGACTGCGTTTCCCTGTTTGTACGGAAGTATTCTGGCTTACGGAAATGTTCCGATCACAGTAATGACGGTTGCTCCGGAATTTCACCGGATTCCCAATTACCTACCGACCTCAGCGGGTCATCGTACCGTACAAGACAAACTATAACAGATATCTTTCCGGGTGTCAATATTTTTAAAGAAGTATCTGCAGCAAAAGCATTGCTGTAACTCCGGGGATACCCAAAAAAGCCGAACAGGCAACAGACAGCCGGCTGACGGGGATATCAACTCCTGTAAAAAGCGAACATATATTCACTGCTGCAAGACTCAGCAAACCAATAAGCATCGAAAGCAGGGCGCTGCGTACCGGATGGCGGCTGCCCATGATCTTATGGATAATGATAAACGCTAATAACACAGATAAACAAACAAGTACCATTGCCTGAACAGACATTGTTCTTCCTCCGATGTTTTTTATTAACTATATGTTCAGGCGGTTTATTACATTACAAAAGACTGCACATTTTTGTGCAGTCTTTAAGGTGCGTCATTCATTATTCCTTACGCAGTAGATATTGTCGAGGATCATTCTTTCTGCAGTTTCCTCTCCGAAAAGTTCCTTCCAGAAATCAACAGCCGATCCGCCCTCAGACAACAATCTTTCGGCAAATTCCCTGCGCTTTTCGATTTTTTGTGAAGGATCACAGTCTGCCGTGCCTTCAAGCTTTGCAATCATAGTTCTGAGGTACTTTATGGAAGCATCGGTAAAGCGGTTTGTTGCAAGTCTTCCGTGTTTATGATAGCTGCACGGATAGATAACATCGTCATACCAACGAGGCTCATCATTTTCCTTGTCTTTAAGATCGCTGTCACATTCCCTGATGACCTGAAAATCAATAAGATCCTCTTCCGGATACGGCTCAAGCTGAACATCGTAAAGCTCTGCGATAAATGTTTCTGCGCCGCCGGCACTGATCCAGTCCATATTGAACAGCGGGACATCCTTGTTATCCGCACAGATGACCACAGTCTGCATTTTTACTACTCCGCCGAATGCCTTCATGCCAATGGTACAAAGGTGTCCGATGCCCTCTATATCGTAAACACTCGTAACGAATTTGAAGCCTTTCCTTTTCATAACGGCATCAGAGCCGATATCCTTTTTTGTAAGTGTAAAATGATTCTCAAGCAGTCTGACTGCAAGCTTATCAAGAGAAATATGAGTTCCCATTTTTTTACCTGCTTTCTGTTGTAGTCTGGTTTTCAGCGGACAGCTTTGTAAGCTCAAAATCTATAGTTCCTGTCGGAACAGACGCACTTATCACCTTTATGTTTACGCTGTCGCCGATAGAATATTTTTTGCCGCTGCGTCTGTCGTAGGTAGAGGCTGTACCGTCAAATTCAAAGAATGCGTGATCGTCAAGAGTGAGGTCAACAAAGCCTTCGATACCGTTCTGCAGGCTGACAAAAAGCCCCTTGTTGGTAACACCCGAAACGATACCTGGATGTATCTCACCGATATGGGATGCCATAAATTCTGCGGCATAGCATTTTTCTGCGTCACGCTCGGCTCTCATTGCACGAAGCTCCCTGTCGGATGATGTTTTTGAAGATTCAGCGGCAAAATCGGAATATCTTTCCTGAATACGGTCTATTGATTCACCGCTGACAAGAGCTGTAAGGATGCGGTGTATTGAAGTATCGGGATAGCGCCTGATAGGTGAGGTAAAGTGGCAGTAATCCGCAAGCGAAAGTCCGAAGTGTCCCAAAGGTTCGGGCGCATAGCGTGCCTTTGCCATAGTACGCAGTACCTGGGTTGAGATCAGGCGGGCATATTTTGTTGGCTTTGCCTTTTCGATAAGCTCGCTCAGATCGGTCTGGCGGACACCTTCCTTCAACCGCCTTACAGAAAATCCGCAGGCTGCGGCAAGCTCGGAGAGCGTTTCAAGTCTTTCGGCTTCAGGCGCTTCGTGAACACGGTATACAAACGGTATCAGTGCGCTTTTTGCATAAAGTGCCGCCGCACGGTTGGCGCTTATCATAAACTGTTCGATAAGCTCCTCGGCTTCTCCCCTTTCACGTTCGGAAACGCCGACGCATACTCCACGTTCGTCAAGAACAAATCTGAGTTCGGTAGTTTCTATTTCAAGCTCTCCACGCTGGTGTGCCTTTGCTTTGAGTATATCGGCAAGCTCACGGGCTTCAAAAAGCGAAGAAAGCACAGGTGCATATTTCCGTTTGATCTCCTCATCGGCGGTACCGTCAAAAATGGCATTGACTTCTGAATAAACGCCCCTTACCTTTGAGTTTATCACGGATTTTTCAAATCTGTAGTCTACAAGCTCGCCTTTGCTGTCAAGCGTCAGCAGTGCGGAAAACGTCAGCTTGTTTGTGCCTGCGTTAAGGGAACAGCAGCCGTTTGAGATCTCGACAGGCAGCATCGGAATGACTCTGTCCGCAAAATAGACGGATGTTCCTCTGTCCATAGCGGCCTGATCCAGAAGTGTTCCTTCACGGACATAATGGGAAACGTCTGCGATATGAACGCCAAGCTCCCAGCCGTTTTCGGTCTTTTTTACGGATATCGCATCGTCAAGGTCCTTTGCATCTGCGCCGTCAATTGTGAATATCGGTTCGTCACGAAGGTCGAGCCTGCGTGATATCTCTTCCTGTGTTATCGGTTCTGCCGCTTTCATAGCGGCTTCGTGCTTGACGGCAACCGAGAATTTTACGGGTATGCCGTTAGAGTCAATGATAGCGTCAGAGCATATCTTTGCGGAATCCGCACGTCCGTAAATGTGTATTACTCTCGCAAGTATGCGCTTCTCCCGCTGGTCATACATCACGGCTGCCTTTACTTTGTCGCCGTTTTTGCTCTTCAGCTCACCGCCCTGAACGATACGAAGATGATAGGCAAAACCTCCGTCCGGCATAATATATGCCTGACCCTTTTTACCCTTTTCACGTTCGATAACACCGGTTATTATGCGTGAGCCTTTTGTGATTATCTTGTCCACCTCGCCGGAAGGACCTTTCTCGCCGCTGCGGATGTTCCTGAGCATGACAAGGTCGCCGGGCATTGCACCTTTTGAGTCTGCGGCATGGACAAAAATATCTTCCAGACTCTCATCTGACGGATGTGCAAACAGGAACCACTTGTTCACACGCACAACAGTTGCAAGGGCACAGCCCGCAACTGACGGAAGAGCGATCTTTCTGCGTTTTATTACAACAAGCTCTCCCTTTGATTCAAGGTAGGAAACCGCATTATTGAAGCGTTCCTGTTCATTAACGCCGGAAAGAAGCATAAGCTCGTTTCTTTCGACCGGCTCTGTAAGCTCCTGAAGAGCTTTTAATATAAGTTCGTTATCTTTCTGTCTCATTTTTTCCTCATTATTCTGTCATAAAGAGTATTCCGAGAGTACCGGGGCCGCAGTGTGAAGAGATAGTGCAGCTTGCCCGCTCAATGAATATCTCTTTGAAATATTTAAGTTTGTCAAGTTCGGCTTTTACTATGTCAATAAATTTCCGGTCAATGCCTGCGTGGGTAATGAATATCTTGTCATCACGTACTTTGTCATACTGTGAAAGCTGGTCGCCGACGTATGATGCAAGCACCTTTTCAAGCTTGCCCCTGTATTTTTTACCGACTGTCATAGAACCATCCTTGTTGTTTACAAGGATGCACGGCTTGAGCTGGAGAAGATTTGCTCCGAGCATTGCGAGTGTCGAGCAGCGTCCGCCTGCACGAAGATAATCAAGCTTGTCAATTATAAAGCTTGCGTGACACTTCGGGACAAGAGCCTTTACTTCACTGACGATCTGTTCAACATCCATGCCCTGCTGTATCCTTTTGGCGGCTTCTATTACGAGATGACCTGAACCGGAGGAAAGATTGCAGGAATCTATCGGGTAGAGATGGCCGATAATTTTTGATGCGGCAACGCAGTTCTGATATGAGGACGACAGAGCAGAACCTAAATTTATGTGGATGATATCGTATCCGTCGTCAATGTACGGCTGGAAAAAATCAATGTACTCCTGTGTGTTTACCGCAGCTGTCTTGGGAAGCTTTCCGGTGGCACGGAAGTTTGCATAGATCTCATCAGGATGGATATTTACGCCGTCATCATAGCTTGTTTCGCCAAGGATTATGTGGAGCGGAAAAAGCTTTGCTTTTGTCCTGTTGAGCAGCTCACCTGAAATGTCGCAGGTGCTGTCTGCGCTAAGCATTATTTTTGCCATAGTCTGTCACTCCTTCTGATCGTTCGTTTTTGACTGGTTTTTAAGCTTTTTTTTGATCTGTCTTATATCAGCACCGGAAAACAGTACCCTGTCCATTGTACCGATTATCCTTGAAACTATTCTCTTGTCGTATTTTTCCTCAAGCTCCTTGACTGAAAGGTTCGTGCTTATTATCGTCGGCTTTGACAATATCACACGGTTATTGATTATATTATACAAAGCAGCAACGGTAAATTTGGTAGAATACTCTGTGCCGAGATCGTCAAGGATAAGAAGATCGCAGTCGGACAGATACTGACCTGTCGATATGTTTTCGGAGTAATTAAAATCGACATTCTCTCTTGCCATGCGTGAAAGCAGCTCCGGTGCAGAAACATAGATAACACCAAAGCCTCTTTCGATAAGCTCTCTGGCTATCGCAAGAGAAAGGTGAGTTTTTCCGAGACCGGGCGCACCCTGAAACAGAAGGCTTTTGGATTCCGATGAAAAGGTACGGGCATACTTTTTGCAGTATGCGTATACTCCGTTCATTCTTGTATATGGACTGACAGAGCTGCCTGATTCGGATGTCTTTGAATAATAGTCCAGCGAAAAGCTGTCAAAATCCGAAAGAGACAATGGTGAACTTCTGTTCAGCCTGTCGTATGATATCTGGCGGAGGAGCGTTTTCATGCAGGAACACATTTTTCCGTCTATATCTCCCCTGTCCTTGCAGTCACCGCACTTATGGCGCAGTTCAAGGTAATCCTTCGGAAATCCGAAACCGGAGATTATTTCGTCAAGCTCCTTTTTCAGTGCAAGATTGTTCTTTTTTAGTTCTGTCAGTTCCGCCTTGACATCAGCACCGTTAAGTACTGCCTTTGCAGCCCTTACGGATGTCTTTGCTATAGTGCGTTCGATTTCCTCTGCACGGGGTGATCGGGCATAAAGTATCTCCCGGCACTTTTCAAGCTCCTGTTCGGAGAGCATCCTGCGTTTTTCAAGTTCGCTTTCGGCAAGTTCATAAACTTCGGGGGGATATCCCATTTTTACAGATCCTCCTCGCTGAGCACACTGGTGCTTTCATATTCATCAATATTGTAAGCAGCTTCAAATCCGCTCTTTTTCTTTTTCTTATTTTGGTATTGTTTTATTTGTGAAACTTCGGTAATGCCGGCGCTGTGCCAGTTTTCGATTATCGAGCCGATATATTTCGGGATATATTTTCCTTTCTGATCGACACATATCTCATAAGCCTGTCTTATCATTTCGTCAGAATACATCCACTTGTTTATCCAAAGCTCTGCAAGCTCAAGCTCCTTTTCGGTCGGAGAGTGTTCATCCAGTCCAAGTATCCTCTGGACACGAATTGCGGCAGTTCTGCTGTTTGTGAGTGCTTTTATCTTTTTTTCAGCCGCCTGGATAGTATTTATCTCTTCATCAGCCCAGTTTATCGCCATTTTTTCTATGTAGCGCATATTGCCCTTTCCGGCGCTGAAAGCATACTGGAGGAGCATGATTATGACTTCTACCGGAAGTCCGTCGTATTCGTGGATAAAAAGCAGGGTCGACTTGTCGTTCATTCCTATCATCCTGCCGAATATCTCGTCTGCCGACTGCATAAGGAAAGATATGTCTGGATCACTGTTTATTCTTTCGGCAGTATACTTATGATCGGGCTTTTCGGGTCTCGTCATAGGTCTCGACTTTGCGGCGGGAACTTCTTTTAAGGGAATGTTGTTTTCGGATACGGGCTGAGGATCCGGAGCCGAAACAGTTTTATCTTCTGTATCCTCCGCCGCAATGACCGGCGGTTCGGCAGGATATATCTCATTATCGTGCAATGCGATAACTCCGGTCTGTACCCAGTATTGAAGGCTGTCACGCACATCCGCTTCGTGCATTGAGAGTGATCTTGCCATGTCCTCAGCAGAAAAGCCCTCTCCTGCATGGCGAAGCACCCAGAGTATGACCTTGAGCTGTGCCGCTCCTGCAAGCTTTATGTGTTTGTCCACTATCTCCGACGGCACGGCAAAAACACTTTTCCATGCGCCAAGATTTATTGTATATTCCATTTTTTACTCCGTTTCTTTAAGATATTCGGATCTTACATATCCGATCAGGGATTCTTTGTTGTTTTCAAGATCGCCGTCCATCACCTTTTCAAGAACGGCTTTGAGGATACTGCCTATCCTTTTTCCTTCGGTTATTCCGAGTGAGATCAGGTCTCCGCCCTTTAGTTCAAGGGTCTTGGGAGAATATGCGGTTTTGGCTTTTAATTCGGAATAGTATAATTCGGTCAGCTTTTCGGTATACAGCAGCTTTTCTTCTCTTTTGAAGCTGCTTTGTGCAAGTGCGTCGGCTCTTTTGAGCGCCATGAGCGGAAGGAACATATCAGGACCCGTTTCGCTGAGAAACCGGCGTACATATTTCGGTTCGGCAGGCGGACGCTTATCATGCAGGCGCACAAGCATTTTTACCGAGTCGATAGTATTGTTATCGTATTTCATTCGGCGAAGGATATCGTTTGACATCTTTTCGCTGACCTCAGGATGCCCCTTGAAATGCCCGACACCTGAATCGTCAACTGTAAAGCAATAGGGCTTTCCAATATCATGGAGAAGTGCTGTTAATCTGAGCAGCGGTTCGGGCTGTATAAAGCCAACCGCCTTGACAGTGTGCGTCCAGACATCATAGCAGTGGTGAGGATTCTTCTGTTCAAGACCTATCATAGGCTTTATCTCAGGGATAAAAACCGACAGCACATCCGGATAATCTGTCAGTATCCTTTCGGCATCCCTGCCAACGATCAGCTTTTTGAACTCGGAAGTTATCCTTTCGGCTGATATGTTCCTGAGGAGTCCGGCATTTTTGCGGACAGAAGCCGCAGTTTTTTCCTCGATCGCAAAACCCAGCACCGATGAGAACCTGAGCGCCCGCATTATTCTCAGACCGTCTTCATTAAAACGTCTGTCCGGATCTCCGACACAGCGTATTATACCGTTTTTTATGTCCTGTTCTCCGCCGAAGCAATCGGTCAGTCCATCTGTCGGATCATAAGCAAGTGCATTTATTGTAAAGTCGCGGCGTGAAAGGTCTTCTTTCAAATCAGTCACAAATGTCACGGACTCCGGATGACGGTTATCTGAATATGCACCGTCGGTACGAAAGGTAGTTATCTCATAATTGACGTTATCATAGCGGACGGTCACAGTGCCGTGTTTAAGTCCGTTTTCTATAATGTTTGGCTTGTTAAGCACCCTTAGTGTTTCCTCCGGCAGCGCCGAAGTGCAGATATCCCAATCGGACGGTACTTTCCCCATCAGGCTGTCACGAATACAGCCCCCGACTGCACAGGCTTTATATCCGGCAGTATTCAGTTCTCTTATGATCCTGTTTACGTTTTCGGGAATTATTATCTCTGTTCTCATATTGCGACCCTTTAACAAAAAGCACCTTCAATGACGGCATTGAAGATGCTAAATGATGTTTCATTGTTGATTATTATTGTTTCTTATGCAGCACTTGTTTCTGTTGTGCTTGTTTCAGCAGCACTTGTTTCAGCAGCACTTGATTCTGTTGTGCTTGTCTCAGCAGCGCTTGTTTCAGCAGCGCTTGTTTCTGTCTTGCTTGTTTCAGCAGCACTTGTTTCTGTCTCGCTTGTTTCAGCAGCGCTTGTTTCTGTCTCGCTTGTTTCAGCAGCAGAAGTCTCCTCAGAGGATATCTCAATTACCGGAGTATCGGAACTGGATTTATCATCATCCTTGTCCTTGCCCCATCCGAAGAAAGAGATCGAGTTGAGAAGAATTACAAACAGAAAGAATGCGATGGCACAGAACTTTGTGATCTTTGCAAAAAGTGCGTCGGCTGTCTTTGCCTTTCCGCGCTTCATAAATGAATCCGCACCGCCTGTGATTGTTCCAAGACCGGCATCGTGACCCTCCTGGAAAATAATGACTATGATCATTATCACAGACATAAGCAGTACAATAGAACCGACAATAATTTCCAATGCTCCCATATTTTAAATCCTCCTAAAAAGTAACTGATTGACCATACTCGAATATCATAACATATCATTTTGATAAAATCAAGTGATTTTTATACATTTAGATAATAGTTTGACAGATATTTTTTATCAGGAAAAAGATATCTGTTCTCCGGTCTCATCCGTTCTCGGAAGCTGTCCCGTTGCAGGGATCGTTTTTACCCTGTATCTTTCGGGAGAAGCAAGCATTCCTTCGCTGAAAACAGATGCACTGATGACCCTATGCCCTTTTTTGAGCTTCATAAGGGCAACGCCCTGTGTGTTTCTTGATGTCTTTGCGGAAAGGTCGGACGCTTTGAACAGTATCATCCTGCCCGAAGATGATCTGAGAAGTATCTCTGTATCATCGTTTTCGGCATAAACGACGGCTGCAAGAACATCCTTGTCTGAATAGGCCGCTGTGAGCTTCTTTCGGTTGGTTTTTGTAGAATAGGATTCAAGCGGCACCTTTGCTGCTTTTCCGTTTTCAAAGAAGAAGAACACATAGCCGCTGTAATCCTTTGTCGGTATCATATATACAGCGTTTTCGTTTTCGTCAAAGCCTAACTTTGACGGGATATAATCTCCAAGGACGCTCGCTTTCGTATCGGCAAAGAACGGAGCCTTTGTTTTGTATGCCTGCTGACGGTCGGAGAAGAATATCAGGTCGGT
>DBWG01000122.1:28979-34935 GCA_002308635.1 Ruminococcaceae bacterium UBA1244
CCGCCCATTCTCAGCGACAGAGGTGTTATCTTTTTGAAATAGCCCTCTTTTGTGAAGAACAGATTTACCGGATAATCGGGAACATCCTCTTCGGTATCGTCCTCTTCGATATCATCGGAATATATTATCATGCTGCGGCGGGGCTGGGCATATTTTTTGATAATATTTTCAAGCTCTTTTATAATGATGTTCTTGATCTTTGTCTTGCTTGCAAGGATGGATTCAAGCTCGGCAATATCCTTTTCAAGCTGTGAGATATCCTCGGTATGTTTAAGGATATATTCCCTGTTGAGGTGGCGGAGCTTTATCTCGGCAACATATTCCGCCTGTATCTCGTCAATATCAAAGCCCGTCATAAGGTTCGGGACGACCTGCGATTCCTCTTCGGTATGGCGGATAATGTGTATCGCCTTGTCGATATCGAGGAGTATCTTTTCAAGACCGCGCAGAAGATGAAGCCTGTCCTGCTTTTTGTGCAGGTCAAAATACGTCCTGCGCCTTACACATTCTATCCTGAACGCTGACCACTCGTTGAGAAGCTCACGCACACCGAGAACCTTCGGAGTGCCGGCGATAAGGACGTTGAAATTGCAGGAAAAGCTGTCTTCAAGAGGTGTCAGCTTATAAAGCTTCTGCATCAGCTTTTCGGCGCTCGTATTGCGTTTAAGGTCGATCGTTATTTTCAGACCATCGATACCTGTTTCATCACGGATGTCGGCAATTTCCTTGATCTTACCCTGCTTTACGAGGTCTATGACCTTTTCGATAACGGCTTCGCAGGTGGTAGTCTGAGGAATACTGAGGATATCTATGCAGTTTGCATATTTATCGTAGGTATAGCGTCCTCTCAGCTTCAAACTGCCTCTTCCGGTGCGGTAGATATTTTCAAGTACATTCTTGTCGTAGATTATCTGTGCGCCGCCGGTAAAATCAGGAGCTATAAGCGTGGACATGATATCAAAATCAGGGTCTTTGAGCAAGCCTATCGTTGTCCGGCAGACTTCTTCAAGATTGAATGAACATATCGAGCTTGCCATGCCGACAGCGATACCCGTATTTGCATTAACTAAAACTGACGGAAAAGCCGCAGGAAGAAGCGTTGGTTCTTTCAGGGTATTGTCATAGTTGTCTACAAAATCCACAGTATCTTTGTCGATATCGTTGAACAGCTCGCTGCATATCGGGTCAAGCTTTGCTTCTGTATATCTTGACGCAGCCCATGCCATATCACGGCTGTAGAACTTTCCGAAATTTCCTTTTGAATCGACAAAAGGATGAAGAAGCGCTTCATATCCTCTGCTGAGGCGCACCATCGTATCATAGATCGCCGCATCGCCGTGAGGATTGAGCTTCATGGTCTGACCGACGATATTTGCGGATTTTGTTCTCGTCTGTCCCAAAAGCCCCATCTTGTACATTGTATAGAGCAGCTTTCTGTGAGAGGGCTTGAAGCCGTCTATCTCAGGGATGGCACGGGACATTATTATGCTCATTGCATAAGGCATAAAGTTTTCCTGGAGAGTTGAGGCTATCTTTTCTTCGACGACCTCTCCTGCTCCGGCAATATACCCCTGCATTTTAGGCTGAGCTATGCCTTCGGAGGTTTTCTTTTTTCTTGCCATATTTCAGTCTCCTGTTATTGTTCTGGATCAAGCGATAAACGCATTTTTACGTGAGGGATGCCGTCTTCAAGAAAAGGCTCTGACACGACCTCAAAGCCTTCCTTGGCATAGTAGCCTATGGCATAGGTCTGAGCTTCAAGATAAATGCTTTTTGCATTGTATATCTCCTTTGCGGCTATGACTCCGGCGTGGAGTATCTTCCCGCCAAGACCGCAGCCCCGTTCTGTAGTTACGACTCTGCCAATCTGTGCGGTATTTTCTTCATCAGGCTTCATAAATACTCTCAGACAAGCCGCAACGCTTTCATCCGGACGCTTTATGAAAAGATGCGTACTTACTACATCAAGACCGTCTATGTCTGTGTACGGGCAGTTCTGTTCCACAATAAAAACATCGCATCGTGCTTTGAGTATCTCGTATAGTTCACGGTTTGACAGCTCATCAAAATGCTTTGTGATTATCCCGCCGAGTTTCATTGTGCAGTCTCCTCTGTAAAGTGATAGTGTTTACTGTTACGATACATCAAGATCGTCAATGTATTTGTAGCCGTTTTCTATGATATAGTCCCTTCTGACGGCAAGGTTGTCGCCAAGGAGTATGTCGAACATCTCGGCAGTCTTTTTTGCGTCATCAGGCATTATTTTGATAAGCCTTCTTGTTGCGGGATTCATAGTTGTGAGGCTCATCATATCAGGTTCGTTTTCACCAAGTCCTTTTGAGCGCTGGATGGTATATTTCTTGTCGCCTATCTCGCCTATGAAGCGTTCTTTTTCGGCTTCGGTATAGGCAAAATAGACCTTGTCCTTCGTGTTTATCTCATAGAGCGGAGATTCGGCGATAAAGACCTTTCCTTCACGGATAAGCGTCGGGGCAAGACGGTAGATCATTGTCAGGAGAAGTGTCCTGATATGGAAGCCGTCAACATCGGCATCGGTACAGAGAATAACTTTGTTCCAGCGGAGAAGCTCCATATCAAACGATGCAAGCTCCTTGTTGGCTTTTGACTTTACCTCTACACCACAGCCCAAAACTTTTAAAAGGTCGGTGATTATCTCGCTCTTGAATATCTTGTCGTAGTCGGCTTTAAGGCAGTTGAGTATTTTTCCTCTTATTGGGATTATCGCCTGAAAATCAGGGTTTCTTGCCTGCTTACAGGCACCGAGAGCCGAATCGCCCTCCACGATAAAGAGTTCACGCTCAGACTTGTCCTTGCTCCGGCAGTCAACAAATTTTGCCACTCTTCCGGTCATGTCCATATTTCCGGCAAGAGTCTTTTTTATGTTAAGGCGGGTCTTTTCCGCACTTTCACGGCTTCGTTTGTTTATGAGTACCTGATTGCCGATCTTTTCCGCATCAAGCTTGTTCTCAATGAAATAGACTTCAAGCTGGTGGCGGAGATATTCGGTCATAGCGTCCTGTATGCCCTTGTTGGTGATGGCTTTTTTGGTCTGGTTCTCGTAGGATGTGACGCTCGAAAACGATGATATGACGATCACAAGACAGTCCTTTACATCGTCGAAATTTATTTTGTTTTCGTTTTTGGTGTACTTTCCGTTCTGTTTAAGATAGGAGTCTATGGAATATACAAAAGCGTTCTTTACGGCTCTTTCAGGTGCGCCGCCGTATTCGAGCCAGCTTGAATTGTGATAGTATTCCGCCGTGCTGACCTTGTTTGAAAATGCAAGGGCAATGTTTATCTTGGTCTTATAGTCGGGCTTGTCGTCACGGTCGCTGACCATTCTTTCGGTCTGCCAGAACTGTACCTGTGAGAGTGCGTCCTCTCCCACAATTTCCTTTACGTGATCGACGATACCGTTTTCATAGCGAAACTCGGTCGTCTCGAACTGTCCGTTCTTTTCGGAACGGAAAATAAAGTTTATTCCTGCATTTACAACGGCCTGACGCTTTATTGTGTCGATATAGTATTCATCGGAAATTTCGATATCAGTAAAAACTTCGAGGTCAGGTTTCCAGCGTATCTTTGTGCCGGTCTTTTTTCCGGTGTACTGTTCCCTTTTCAGACCGCCGATATTTTCGCCTTTTTCAAAGTGGAGAGTAAAGCGTGTTCCGTCACGGCGGATATCAACATCCATATATTCCGAGGAATACTGAGTTGAACAAAGACCGAGCCCGTTAAGACCGAGAGAAAATTCATAGCTTTCGGCTTCGCTGTTGTTGTATTTTCCTCCGGCATAAAGCTCACAGAACACAAGCTCCCAGTTATAGCGTTCCTCGTTTTTGTTGTAGTCAACGGGGATGCCTCGTCCGAAGTCCTCTATCTCTACGGAATTATCGGCGTATTTTGTGATTATGATTTCCTTTCCGTAACCCTCACGGGCCTCGTCAATGGAGTTTGAGAGTATTTCAAACACTGAATGCTGACAGCCCTCTATGCCGTCCGAACCGAAAATAACTGCCGGACGCTTACGTACCCTGTCAGCGCCTTTCAGAGAGGTTATACTTTCATTGCCGTAGGTATTCTGTGTGTTTTTTCTTGCCAATTTTCATCCTCTTTTCATTTGTGATCAAATTTTTCGATCACGTCTTCAAAATAGTCGATAATATAATCTTCAAATGTTTTTCCAAGGTATCGGGGCATATCAAGGTCATGTGAAAACTCGGACACCTCGCCCCGCATATTTCCTTCGCAGATCAGCACCGGACAGAATGTGCTGTCGGTATCAACTATCTGCAAAACTCCGTTATAAAGCGCACGGCGCTCCCGTTCATATTCAGGCGCTCTTTTTTCTCCGTCAAGCTTCAGCAGTTCAAGGCAGGCGCTGTCCCATTTCTGTTCGGTAAGACAGGCATCGAGCATTACGGGTCTGCCGTTTGTTGTGAATGAGAATGTTCTGAAATCACTTTCGCATTTTGCCATAGAGTGAGAAACACTGCGGTTTGAATGTACAATAAAATTGTGAAATTCCAGCTCTTCAAGAGAGAACAGACCAAAATCCGGTCCTGCACCGCCGTTGCCCACCTGTGTGAGAAACTCAACATAGGATACGGGCAGGCTTATGCTGTGCCGCTGTTCAAAATCACGTACATCGGAAAGAGGGATCACCGGCGCAAATTCATAGCGGTGACGCTCCGAACCGTACTGCCGAAGCTCTGTGTCAAGCTCCTTTGCCCTTGAAACAAGGCTCATAAGCTCCATTGCAAAGGTCGAAAGCTTTGGAAAATCATTGAAAAAGATCGTCCTCACACTGTCAAGTCCGGTTATGTTTATTCCATCATCATCCGGACGAATCATTTCAAGTCCCGAAACATCAGATTCCAAATCTGTATTATCCGATATTTTTTTGATTTTGTCAAGTCCGAGTATGTCCATCATTTATCACCCCTATTTGAGTGTGGAGTTCCGACGAGCCGCCGGTGTCGATTTTGCACTCTGATTCTTCAGCATTGGATTACGACTTACCATGACATTAAACTATGGCACCCGATAAAGTTGAACACGAATCGCCCAACTGGTGTGCAGGTTCAGAGGAACACTGCCGGACGTGGAAGGAAACAGCCAAAGCGCCCCGTAAGGGGCGTGACGAGGACGGATGCTATGAAACTTTCTGCGTTTTAAGTCGACACCGGAGGCACTCCGGCGGTCACGCACCGCCGCGAAGTTCTTTGATCTTGTCACGAAGATAGGCGGCGTGTTCAAATTCAAGAAGCTTTGCGGCGGTTTTCATTTCCTTTGTGAGCTGTTCTATGAGCTTTTCCCGCTCGGCTCTGGTAAGCTTCTTCTTAGGCTTGTCCTTGTCGTCGGAATGGGTGGATATATCTATAATGTCGCTGACTTTTTTGATGATCGTCTGCGGTGTAATGTTGTGTTCCTCGTTGTATTTTTTCTGGATGGTGCGGCGGCGGTTCGTTTCCACTATTGCCTTTTCCATAGAATCCGTAACGCTGTCAGCGTACATTATTACCGTGCCGTCTGCGTTTCGTGCGGCTCGTCCTATGGTCTGGATTAGTGAACGCTCACTGCGGAGAAAGCCCTCTTTGTCTGCGTCAAGAATAGCTACAAGCGATACTTCGGGTATGTCAAGTCCTTCCCTTAACAGGTTGATGCCAACGAGAACGTCAAATTCCCCAAGCCGCAGGTCACGGATGATCTCCATGCGCTCAACCGTGTCTATATCGTGGTGCATATAGCGGACCTTTATTCCTACAGTAGTGAAATATTCTGTCAGGTCCTCCGCCATTTTTTTCGTGAGAGTGGTGACAAGGACACGCTGTTTCTTTTCGGTTCGGATGTTTATTTCGGAAATAAGGTCGTCAAGCTGTCCTTCGGTCGGACGGACGCTTATTTCAGGATCAAGAAGTCCTGTCGGACGGAT
>DBWG01000122.1:35007-35801 GCA_002308635.1 Ruminococcaceae bacterium UBA1244
TCGTCAAAATTCAGCGGTCTGTTGTCGTATGCTGACGGCAGTCGGAAACCGAATTCTACAAGATTTTCTTTTCTTCCTCTGTCGCCGCCGTACATTCCTCTGACCTGTGGAAGAGTTACGTGTGACTCGTCAACAAAGAGAAGATAGTCCTCCGGAAAATAGTTCAGGAGAGTATATGGTGCAGAGCCGGGTTTTCGTCCCGACAATACACGGGAATAGTTCTCTATTCCGGTACAGAAGCCTATCTCACGCAGCATTTCCATATCATACTTTGTGCGCTGCTGTATCCTTTCGGCTTCGAGAAGCTTTCCTCTGTCGGTAAAAAACTTTACACGCTCTTCAAGCTCGGTTTCGATCTCTTTTATTGCTTCCTCCATCTTGTCTCGGGGCACGATATAATGCGATGCGGGATATATCGCCGCATGACGGACGGTTGCCTTCACCTCGCCTGTGATGCTGTTTATCTCGGTGATGCGGTCTATCTCGTCACCGAAAAACTCGACTCTTATTATGGTATCGGATGATGATACCGGAAAGATCTCTACGACATCCCCGCGCACACGGAACTTGTTTCTTGTAAAGTCGATGTCGTTCCTTTCGTACTGAAGCTCCACAAGCTTTGAAAGAAGCTCGTCCCTCGATTTCTGCATTCCCGGACGAAGTGATATTACCATAGTCCGGTAATCTATCGGGTTGCCGAGAGAATAGATACAAGAAACGCTCGACACAATAATAACATCCCTGCGCTCTGAAAGTGCAAGTGTGGCGGAATGGCGGAGCTTGTCGATCTCGTC
>DBWG01000122.1:35835-37537 GCA_002308635.1 Ruminococcaceae bacterium UBA1244
GCTTCCGGCTGGTAGTAATCGTAGTATGATACAAAATATTCAACTGCGTTATCGGGGAAAAATTCCTTGAACTCTGAACAAAGCTGAGCGGCGAGGGTCTTGTTGTGAGCCAATACAAGGGTTGGACGGTTGACACGCTCGATTATATTTGCCATTGTAAATGTTTTTCCCGAACCGGTAACACCCAAAAGCGTCTGTTCCTTATTGCCTGCGAGTATGCTTTTTACAAGCGTATCTATCGCCTGAGGCTGGTCGCCTGTCGGACGGTAATCTGATCTCAGTCTGAATCTGTCCATGTTTTTACCTCACATATCAGGTAGTTTCCAATGATACCAAAATAGATTTTTCTTGTAAACATAATATAAAGCGGTCAAACACTTCTTTTTTTGCGGAGAAGTGAACCTTTCGGAATGACCGTATCAGTGTTTATTGTCAGCTTCTGCATTGCGTGAGGAGCAACATCTATCTCTTCGCCGCTGTCATTCTTCATATTATCAACTGTAAAGCCAAAAGGCTTTCCACTCGGCGGGAGTATGTCAAGCTCATCACCTTTAAAGAATCTGTTGCGCTGTGTGAGATAAGCCGTGCCGTCCCTGTAGTCGTCACAAACGGCAACAACCTCATATTTGCGGATATAACCGCCGTCTTTGGTGTTCTGACCTGGTTCTGTGCCATAATAGAAACCTGTATTGTATTCACGGTGGCTGACTTTTTCAAGTTCTTCCTTTATCCACGGCGCAAGAGTCCAGTTTTCGCCGTCACGGTAATAATCGTCAAGCGCATGACGGTAAGCGTTTGTCGTTACCGCAACGTAATAGGCTGACTTTGCTCTGCCCTCTATTTTCAGGCTGGTCACTCCGGCTTTCAGTACATCGTCAATATGTTCTATCATACAAAGGTCACGGGAATTATAAAGGTATGTTCCGCCGTCCTCCTCAACTACAGGAAAATACTGACCTTCACGGTGTTCCTCGTAGAGATGGTACTTCCAGCGGCATGGCTGGGCGCAGTCGCCTCTGTTGGCATCTCTGCCGGTAAGGTAGCTCGAAATCAGACATCTGCCGGAAAATGACACACACATTGAACCGTGGATGAATGTTTCTATTTCAAGCTCAGCCGGAGTTTTTGCTCTGATTCCGGCAATATCTTCGAGAGAAAGCTCTCTTGCAAGCACCACTCTCGACGCACCCATATCATGAAGTATCCTTGCGGTCTGATAATTTACCACACCTGCCTGTGTTGAAACGTGACGTTCAACATTCGGGGCATATTTCGCCGCAAGAGACATTACGCCCAGGTCGGCAATGATGAAAGCATCTGCTCCGCAGTCTGCAACGGCTTCAAGAAATTCGGGCATACGGTCTATCTCTTCATTTCTTGGAAGAGTATTGCAGGTGACATAGACCTTGACATTCTTTTTGTGAGCTTTTTCTATCGAACTGCGGAGAGTGTCCATATCGAAATTCGTCGGAGCGCTTCTCATACCGAACTGTTTTCCGGCAAGATATATCGCATCTGCGCCGAAATTCAGCGCACTTTCAAAACATTCGGCATCTCCTGCCGGTGCAAGCAATTCACCTTTATACATTCTTTACCACCCTTATCCCCAAAATATAAAAAACTGTTTCCATTATATCACTATCTTTGCACTATTTCAACCCCGGCAAGCTGCCGGTCACGGAAATCAAGTTTCTTTAAAAGA
>DBWG01000057.1 GCA_002308635.1 Ruminococcaceae bacterium UBA1244
TTTTTAGAGACTGAATAGTTACAATTTTTTATTATTATTGTATTATTATATTCTAATAATGATTTAATTGCTTTTTTGTACAAATTACATCAATATTCTGAGACAGAATTATAAAGTGCAGCACAGTAACTGTAACGTTTATTGCTTTACAGTAAAAAATGGTGCATTTTTCAGTTTTTAAGAGAAATTTGCTGTAAAGCTGTACAGCTTTCGTTACATAATAAAAGCAGACTTTATTCCAAGTATTATCAGAATGATGCCTCCTGCCCTTTCTGCGTAGGACGGCTTGAACCGGTGAAAACTATTTCCGATGCAGAATCCGGCATAAGACAGCACAAATGTGACAAGACCTATTATAAAAACAGTCAAAAACATTTTCGCAGGAGAATCCGCACCTGCTGCGGAAGGAAGCACAGTACCAACGGCAAGAGCATCCATGCTCGTGGCAGCGGAAAACAGCAGCAGTTCCTTTATGCCAACGGCTGTCAGCGATGAAAGCGGTGATCTTGAAGAATCATAAAGCATTTTTATTCCCAATAGAATGAACACAGCCGCAGAAAAGATGTTTTCTTTTCCTTCGATCATTCCGCTTCCGACTTTTCCGATGCTCCATCCGAGAATCGGCATAAGCATCTGAAAAGTTCCGAACAATGCTCCTGTCAGAAGGGCTGTTTTTATATAACGTCCCCTTTTTTTGATGCCGCAGCAGACAGAAACCGCCATAGCATCGGCGGCAAGTGAAGTTCCTATCGCTAATGCCGAAAATACTTCCATAAAATCTTTCCTCCTGCATAATAAAAAAGAGCATGAGTTTTTTCTCATGCTCAATTCTATGCGGTATCGTTTTTCTTTATACCGTAAGCTCTATTTCCATGCCCTTGTGGATGGAATAGATCATACAGCTTTTTATCGGAAGGTCAAAAAGCTGTCGGGCAGCTTTTTTGTAAAGGCTGAGCTGTTTTGAATATTTATCTGACAGTTCGGAAATATCCTTTATCCTGTCGGTCTTATAGTCCAGAATGATGATACCGTCACTCTCAAAAATAAGACAGTCTATTGCTCCCTGAAGTATGACTTTTTCATCCTCCGGATATGAGTCATCAATATCTGATGCGGAAATATTAACGGTAAAGCGGTATTCCCTCAGAAGCTTTTCTGCATTTTTAATGTGAGAAAAAAGCCTGCTTTCGGTGAACTTCCTGATATCATCGATGCGTATAGCCTCCGACTGTTCTTTGTTGAGAGAACCCTGCTGAGTCAGGCGGCTAAGCTCCTTTTCGGGACTGTGTTCTATCTGTGAAAAATCAGCATACTGCAGGAATCTGTGCATTGCCGTACCCCTTTCCGCACCGGTCATGTTATCTTCCTGCATGAAGGACGGGCGGGATCTTGCAATAAATATATCCATCATATCATTGTGAACAAGAGCGGATGCGGATACCTTTGAAGGTATGACAGTCCTTATTGAATCCCTATATTCTTCGGCAAAGCGGGTCTCTATCCGGCTGAGAAGCTCTTTATCGACTGATGCCCGGGTTAATACCGTCTCTTGTGTTTTTTGTTCTTCCTCCACAGAGGAAACAAAGACATATTTCCATTTGCTGTCTGATGCAAAGACCGGAAGATCATCTCTTTCGGCAAACGATCTCAGTTCCTTCATGGATGGGTGAACCATTGCACACATTATTATCCAGTCTGCAAGCGATGAAGCGGCACTCACCGAAAACGGTGAGATCCTTCCGTCTTTGATCTTGACAAGGGCACCGATCTTTTTGATCTTGTTTTCGAGAGATTCCGGTGAGGATGCAGGATAGGAAACTACTGAAATAAGCTGTTCCTTTGCACGTGTCATTGCAACATAGAGTACACGCATCGCTTCACTCACATCTTCGTTGTTTTTGCACAGCGAGATAACATTTCTCTGAAGCGTGTTGAATTTCAGCATATTGTCACGGTCGATCGTTTTCAGTCCAAGACCAAGATCTGCATGACACATGATCTCATCATCAGTGTTGTTTCCTTTTGAGTTGAGAGACGCAAGGATACACACAGGAAATTCCAGACCCTTTGAATGATGTATGCTCATTATCTTCACAGAATCGGCAGGTATAGTGTCTCCTGCGCTTATTTCTGTACCGCTCTCTTCAAGGTGTTCAATATGACGGACAAATCCCGTAAGACCATATCTGCTGTTTTTTTCGTAGTCACGGACAAAATTCAGGAATTTGCGGATATTCCTTATCCTTATGTTGCCGTTTTCAGAGGTGTTTATTATCGGAAGAAATCCGGTCAGTTCAAAAAACGTATCAAGAAGTCTGCTTACCGACACTGTTACCGAAAGCTTTCTGAGACGGTCAAATACTTCAATGAAATAAATGCACTTCTTTTGCAGAACAGCATCTCCGGCGCTGTCTGATGCACACGAACAGATCTTGCTGTAAATGTATTTTTCTTGATAGTCCGTTTTGAGGTCGGTAAGGTCATCAGCAGTAAAGCTGAATACCGGACACAAAAGGAGCGCAAGAACCGGAATATCCTGAAGAGGATTATCAATTGTTTTAAGAAGAGATAAAACAATGTTTATCTCATAGCATCCGAAAAGACTGTAGGGCTTGTCAATATAGGCAGGAACTCCGCAGCGGTTGAGAACATCAGCGTATGTCTGACCATGAGACGAAACAAAGCGCATAAGTATTGCAAAATCTCCGAATGTCGCAGGTCTCTCTCTTCCGTTTTCGGTCACCATCATTCCCTGCCGAATCTTTTTCTTTATCATTCCCGCAATATAGGCGGCTTCTTTTTCATAAAGATCCGCTTCCTCATCATCGTCAGATGAGCCTGCACCCATACTATAACCATCGAGCAAATGTATCTCATGTGAAGGAAGATCAGTCTCAGGATATTCAGCACCTGTTGTCAGTTTTTCATCTTCATTATACTCTATCTCTCCGACACGTTCTGACATGATCGAGTGAAAAACAAAGTTTACAGTATTGATTATCCCGTCACGGCTGCGGAAATTCTTGTCAAGTATGATAGTGGCGGGAAATACAGGATCATCCCTGTTATAGCGTACCGAAGCGGCACGACGGTTCTTGAATATTTCCGGCATTGCCTCACGAAAGCGATAAATGCTCTGTTTTATATCTCCGACAACAAAAAGATTCTTCTCGTCCTGTGAGACAAAACGGAAGATACATTCCTGAGTTTCGTTTGTATCCTGATATTCGTCCACCATGATCTGGTCATACTGCTGAGAAAGCGTTTTTGCGAAATCTGTTTTTTTCATGCCATTATCGGTATTTTCAGTCAAAAGCATGAGCATAAGGTGTTCAAGGTCGGAGAAATCAAGAATGCCTTTCTCCTTCTTGGCATCAAAATATCTTTTATAGAAGCATTTCAGGATATCACAAAGTTCAAGTACGGCAGGATATAAAAGCTCGGCATCCTTTTTGTATATTTCTTCTGTAATACCGAAGATCGACAGGTTGTCGCATACTGCCGTATGGATATTGTCAAAGCAGTTTTTTACGATCCTGCATTCTTCCTCGGATGGAGGATTTTTCTTGCTGGCCGGCTTGCGGTAGGAAACATTTTTGTACGATGTCATGCAGTCTGAAATTTTGTCCCATTCCCTGTCTTTTACTGCCTCAGTAAGCGATGACAAAAAGTTTTTCAGATAATTGAGCTTGTTTTCACCGCAGGTCGCTGTACCCGTACAAAAAACAGGATTTGAAACGATAACTTCCTCAGCTTCCTCAAGAAGCTCAGTCATGTATGTGATAGCTGAACTAAGCTGTCCGATAGCATGGTCTGCAAAAATCGTTTTTTGCACTGGTATCTCTGGATCGTAAAATTCCGATACCATATCCAGCCACATCGACGGGAACGGATGGGCGCTGCTGCTTTCGTAGACGTTGAGTATGTTTTTTTCAAGATCCTTGTCGGATTTTGAGGCGGATAATATCTCGCTCAGCAGTCGGAACGATCCGCTGCCAGATGAATAGCGCTCCTCGATCATATCTGAGATGATCCTGTGTTTGAGTATGTTGGATTCGCCTTCGGATGCGATACGGAAATCCTGATCTATATCAAGAAGATAAAAGTTTTCTCTGATGATCCTGCTGCAAAAGCTGTGTATCGTACAGATATCCGCATTCGGGAGCAAAAGCTGCTGACGGCGCAGGGCTGTGTTATCCGGATCATAGAACAGAAGATCGTCTATCGCCGCCGATATCCTTGAACGCATCTCCTCCGCAGCCGCTTTTGTGAATGTTACTATCAAAAGTCTGTCTGCCGGAACAGGGTTCTCCTTGTCGGTAAGAAGCCTGATGACACGCTGAACAAGAACTCTTGTTTTTCCGGAACCCGCAGCTGCCGAAACGATTATAGAGCCGCCCGATGCGTCAATGGCATCCTGTTGGGCGGGAGTAAATTTCATATCACTCATTTTTCGTTTCCTCCTTTGGGGCAATTATTTCAAATACTGCACTGTTTTTCATGCTTTCGATCCTGCGGACGGGTTTTCCTTCTTCAAAACCGCAGACTGTTTTGTAGTCGCAATATGTGCAGGCGTCGTTTCCGCTGCCTTTTGCAGGTTTTCGTCCGATTTTCCCGTCATAAAGCGACTGTGCCATGCCGATAAGCTTGCTGTCGATATATGAGAATATCTTGCCGTAGGTTTCGAGGTCGGCAAAGTTTTTATCCGTTCCTGAAAGCTTTCCGTCAGAATTGAGTTTTGCGGGAATGAATATGCCTTTTAGTCCGTTTTCCATAGCGGACAGTATTTCTGTGTCGTTTATAAGCAGCCCGTTCATACGGAATGAAGAACGCTGGTTCTTTTTTGATTCCGCAATATTTTCTTCTGAGCGGTATTCTCCGGTCTTTGCTGTCGGTGTTGAAGGCATATAAAGTATCCCGGCAGGAGCAAGGGCATAGCGTTCGTTTTCGGAATAGCGCTCCTTGCCGTTTTTTTCAATGATGGACAGATACAAGAGCATCTGGATATTGAGACCGTATATTATGTCGGACAGACGGAATTTTTTAGTGCCTGTTTTATAGTCGACTATTCTTATATATTTTTCGTTGTTGCGGACATAGGTATCAACACGGTCGACCTTTCCAACGATACTTATATTTTCGCCTGTCGGCAGAGTCAGTTCATATTCAGGAAGAGGGCCGCTGCTGCCGATACCAAGTTCAAAATCCACAGGAACAAAGCTGCTGACCTTAAATTCCTCAATAAGACGTTTGAGAAGGATAGCGGTATTTTTTTCGACAGATCCGAACTGTGCCATAAATCTGCCCGTGCGTTCTTCGTCTCCGCCGATCTCTTTGAAATATTCAGCTATATATTTTTTTATAAGCTCAAGCAGCCTTTCTTCATCCGCAGATTTCAATTCTTCAAAGTCCTCGCATCTGAGGAGATTTTCAAGAATAAAATGTACTGCACTTCCGTACATACCGGGATCTGCCGAGGCTCTTTTTCTCGGATATGCCTTCAGACCATAACTGCAAAAATACCTGAACGGACATTGATAAAATGTTTCTGTCTGTGAAGCGGAAAGAGAGAGCTTTTCGCCAAAGAGCTTTCTTGTCCTTTTTCTGTCTGAAATCTCATAAGGAGATTCATTTACCATCCGTTCTATAGCGTCAAGCTTGTATGAGTATTCCGGTGAATTGCAGAAGTATTCTTTTAGTGTTGCAGAAACTGACGACTCTTCTCTCCACACGGACGCTAACTCTTCAAACGACTGACGCGGCGTTAAATATCTTTCATCTGCGGGGATATCACAGCTATGTCTGATATTGATATTTCCAAGAATTGCACAGACTTCCCTGACGATCAAGGATGCTTCACAGCGTTCTCCCTTTGAGTTTGAACGGTGGCTGCTTATATAAAGCTTTTCGGAAGGCATTGAAAGAGCTGCATAGGCATTGAATTTTTCTTTGAGTGAGGCTCCATAAACAGGATCATAGAGCGGCAGTTCCATACCGATAAGGGCTGTTCTTTCACTGTCGCTGAAAAGACCTGATGCCGCAGGAACAGCCGGAAATACCCCTTCAAGAGCGCCTATCACGAATACCGCTTTCTGTGACTGTGTGCGGAAAGTTCCGGCAGTACCGACAGTGACGTGGTCAAGAGTCTGAGGAATGTCTGAAAGCGGATTTTTGCGGATCATTATTCTGAACAGTTCGAGGTATCTTCTGCTGTCAAGCTTTTTATCACAAAGTACCGAATACATCTTGTCGAGGAGCATCATGGCAGCGTCCCATACTCTTGCTTCGGTCTCCTTCTGTTTTATTTCCTCGGGCTTGCTGAAGCGGTTCACATGAAGGCGCATTTTTTGGGCTGTTCCGAGCTTTTGGAGAAGCATAAATACCGCCTTGGAAATGTCTCCTCCGTTTTGTGAAGAAGAAAGCCTTTCAGAAAACTCAACAAGAGGATTTATGACTTTTTGACGGAGGGATTCTATATATTCTATCTTTTCCGCATTTATTTCTGCCTTATTTCCGTCAGGATTCATCGTAAACGGAGATTTCCAGCGGACACCCTTTATATCCCAGATATAGACGTAGTTTTCAAGGGCATAAACATCCTGCGGTTCAAGAGGTGTGAGATCTGTTTTGAGATAAGTCAGGATACTTTCGGTGCTGAATGAGGAATGAACTATTTCAAATGCCGAAAGCATCAGCCGTATGAGAGGCTTTTCTTCAAGCAGGCTCGGATCAGACATAAAGAAAGGTATACCGTACTTCGGAAATTCCGAGTTTATCAGACTCTTGTACATTTCCGGATCACGGAGTATCACGGTGATATCTCCGTATGAATAGCCGTTTTCACGAACAAGCTTGGAAATGTCCCTTGCTGTCTGTCTGATCTCGTCATATTCATCGTCAGCTTCATAGATACTGACAGCACCATCATCTGTCAGATAAGGGTCTCCGTCAAAACGAAAAACGGATTCTTCAACTGCCGCAAGAGACGGATATTTATACCGGTACTGTTTTTCAAGCCAGGTCACCTTTATATCTTCCTTACCGCATTTTTTTGCTGTCTCAGAAAGAAGCCTCAGTGTCATGTCCGGCTCACGGAATATAGAATTTTCTACATTTTTAGCCGTGCTTTTGTCGCAGCAAAGCGCAGCGGTAATTTCCTCAGCCTGTTCTATTATACAGGAGAGTACTTTCAGTTCCTGACCGGAAAAGCCGTTGAATGAATCAATAAAAACTGTCTTTCCTTCAAAATAATCGTGGGTACAAAGTATTTCGTAGAGCCTTGTCATGTCGTCATCGGGATCTGAAAATGCACCGCAGAGAAGCGCATCATAGGCGGAATATACGTCCGCACATTCCGTAAGCTTTCTGCGGAGACGCACGTTTTCTGTTTGTTCCGCAGTTCTGTAGAGCATCTCAGGTGTTACCGTACACATTTTGAATTCGTTGACCGCAGAAGCCATCAATTCCGCAAAATCGCTGCGTTTGCATCGGCTGCTGTAAAGCATAAGCTTGTCAGACATTTGTTCCGCAGCAAGGCTCATCAGTACGATTTTTACGCCATCGTCTATGCGTTTGTTTTCAGAGATGCCATATTCTTCCGTCACTGTGTCATAAAGCCTTTTAAAGCTCAGGACACTTACTTTAGATGCTTTTTTTGCTCCAAGATCGTCAAGTATCCTTTTTTCGTTCTGAAAGGTACTTTGTTCGGGGACAAGAAGAACAATATCTTTTTGTCCTGCCTGTTTGCTTATCAAGCGGTGTATCATTTCGGTTTTTCCGCTGCCGCTTCTTCCTGCTATGATCTGAAACATAATATCACTTCCTTTTCTTTAATATTATCATTGTGTGTGTCCGTTTTTTCGTATTACTAAAATACACCAAATACTTTTTGGTATTTGGTGTATGGGGATCATTCCTCTGAAAAATCATTATTAAGTTTGTTGAGACTGGCGGCTTTAAGATACGCATTTATAAATCCGTCAAGATCTCCGTCCATAACGGCGTTGATATTTCCTGTCTCATAGCTTGTACGGTGATCCTTTACCATAGTGTATGGCATAAATACGTATGAACGTATCTGAGCGCCCCATGCAATCTCCTTCTGAACGCCCTTGATATCTTCTATCTTTTCAAGATGCTCACGTTCCTTGATCTCAAGAAGCTTGGATTTGAGCATCATCATTGCGATATCCCTGTTCTGATACTGGCTTCTTTCTACCTGTGACGCAACAACGATACCTGTCGGGATATGAGTAAGACGTACTGCCGATGAGGTCTTGTTGACCTTCTGTCCGCCTGCACCGCTCGCACGGTAAACATCCATCTTTACATCTTCGGGACGTATCTCTATCTCTATTGTATTGTCGATCTCAGGCATAACTTCGATAGAAGCAAACGATGTATGTCTTCTGCCGGATGAATCAAACGGAGAGACCCGCACCAGTCTGTGAACACCGGATTCGCTTTTGAGGTAGCCGTAAGCGTTCTCGCCTTCGATAAGCAGAACCGCACTTTTCAGTCCGGCTTCTTCGCCGTCAAGATAGTCTACCTCCTTGACTTTGAAGTCATGCTGTTCCGCCCACTTGTTGTACATTCTGTAGAGCATCTCAGCCCAATCCTGCGCCTCTGTTCCGCCTGCTCCGGCATGGAAGGTGAGTATTGCGTTTTTGGAATCATATTCTCCTGTGAGAAGAGTCTGGAGACGCTGCTTCTCATAATTATGAACTACAGCATTAAGCTCCTGCTGAGCCTCGTCTAAAAGCGAAAGATCCTCTTCCTCATTTGCAAGCTCGATCAGAGCAAGCGTATCGTCATAAGCGGTAACAAGCTCATCATAAGCTGCAACCTTGTTTTTGAGCGCTCCCGTTTTTTGGAGGATCTTCTGGGAATTTTCTACATCGTCCCAGAAACCCGGCTGTGCTGCACGCTGTTCAAGCTGTTCGATCTCCATTTTCATCCTGTCAAGTCCGAGTGCGCCTGACAATTCCTTTATTTCAGGTTCGAGAGCTTCAAGCTGAAGCTTCAGTTCTTCAAATTGTAACATATATTACTCACCGCTCCTTAAAGTATGCCTTTTTATCAAACTAACTTTATTATTATAAAATAAAATCTCCAAAATGTAAAGCATATTAATAAAATTTTCGCAGTCTATTCGATATTATTCAGAAGATTCCTGCACATCAGGAAGATCATGAACGAAATGAAAATATTCCAGATTATGATCGGTATACATATTACCGTTGTAGCAATGACTTTTAATTCCCAGGTTATGAATGTCAGGCAGAAAAATCCGGCAAGAATACCCGGTACCATAAGGACTATCATTATACCCATATAAAATGTGATGAATACTCCTCTGTTGCCGCTGATGCCGACAATGCGCTGAGCGAGAATATTTGACGAGATATAAATACATCCAAAGCTTCCATACGCAAGAGCGCAGGCAAGCGCATCTATCGGACTTCCTCCGACAAGTATCCACAAAAAGAAAAATGATATCATCCCGTCACAGAACGGTTTTATGATACTTGTTGCTCCTGCCATTATCAGTTTTTTTACTGAGCTGTCCGGAATGAGAAAAATATAGGGCTTGTTAAGTTCCTTGACCCAATCTCCTGCGGCGCTGAAAAAAAACTGCACATAGGAGCAGATGATGACATCTGCAATATAAATATATGTTATCTGCCAGTATTTATAGAAGAAGGTCTTCATTACAAGTCCGATAACAGCGGATATGCCGATAAGCACCACTGTGTTTATATTGAAGAACATAAACCGTGAGCGCCTTGAACCCTCACGCAGATGCTTAAAGAAGATCGCAGATGCTCCCGAACCTTTGTTTATGCCCATTTTGCGGAGCTTTATCTTTCGTGAACCCATGAGTACTTTATCGGACATAGTACCTGAGCGAATGCTTTCACGGAATTCATAATAGCTTTCTGCTCTTGAAATAACGTTTTCATAATAGTCAAGCTTAGCGTGCATAAATACGATAACAGATATAATACATAAAACAAGAAGCAGCGAGGAATAGATCATCACCTTTGTTGTACTGCCGCTGATAAGTCCGAAAACTACTCCGTGTACCCAGCCGATTATCGGAACATATTCAAGGTATTCTTCCGAAATTGCGGTATAAAGGTTTTCGAGTGTCATAGAAGTCGAAAACATAAATGCAGTTGTTGTTCCAAGGGCAAACAGCGCAAGTGAAAAAATAAAAAGTTTGAAATAGATGCTCAGTGACGGTTTTGAACTGCAGATACAAAATATCAGCAGGGTCATTATCTGAACGATAAGGAGCATCAGTGCTATTCCGCCGACAAGAAGCAAGGCTCCTCCGATCGTCAGCTCAAACATTTTTATTGCCATGCTACCGTATGCTGAAAAACAGACCACAAGAAAAAGTGAAGTTGCAAGCTGTTTTCCGATACCATAGACAAGTATCTTTTTTGGTGATATGGGTGCGGTAAAAATATTCGTGACATCGCTCAGTGTAAAAAAGCTTGAACCTGTGCTGAGTCCTTTCAGCATGATCGGGATACTGATAAAATAGAGCAATGCAAGATAGGCTCCGTACAGTATACGGCTGTCAAGCATATCATCCACATCGACCTCCATCGTAAAGCCTCTTACAACAGCATAAACAAGACTTGCGGCGATAAGACCATATACTATAAGCTTCATCGGATGGCGGAACGTATCAACTATGGCGTTCTTTATATTTTTTCTAAGAAGATACAGAATAGACCCCATATTCTTTCCTCCATGTTCATACGGCTCCGGTACTGTTTTTTTCGGTTATCTTGAAAAAAAGCTCCTCGAGGTTTTCACCGCTCTTTTCAACAAACTTTCTTTCCCTTTCAGCCTCTATCCTGCCGTTCATCATAATGAGTATCTTGTCCCAGAATTCCTCAACACTGTCGAGCATGTGGGTGCTTATGATTATTGTAACGCCCTTTTCTTTCAGCTCAAAAAGCATCGCTTTGAGTTCTTTGATCGCATGAGGATCAAGTCCGACAAAAGGTTCATCAAACAGTACAACTTTTGGCTCTATCAAAAGTGCGCAGCATATACTGATCTTTTGCTGCATACCTTTTGAAAGCTCCTTTCCGGTCTTGTCACGCTTGTCGTCAAGCTCCATGCGTTTGATGAGCATTTCCGCTCTCTCTCGCCAGTCCTTCAGCTTGTATGCTCTTGCGATAAACTCCATGTGTTCCCAGACGGTCAGAAGCTCAAAGGGTGCGGGTATCTCAGGGATATATCCCAACAATCTTTTTGCTTCTATGGATTTGTTGCTGTAACCGCAGATCTCGATCTCACCGTCAAATCTCAGGAGTCCTGCGATACATTTTATTGCGGTGGACTTTCCTGCACCGTTCGGACCTGCAAGAACAGCGATCTCACCTTCGTTGACCATAAAAGACATATTGTTGTTGGCGACAAAACGGTTATATTTTTTTGTGAGATGAGACACGTTCAGCATTATTCTATCCCCTTTTAGTTTGTTTCATAATAATACGGGTCAATTTCAAATACCGAGCTGTCCGGTATATTGTATTCAAGAGTTCTGATAGTAAATGTGGTTTTGCCTTCGGTGTTTTCCATGATCTCAAGAACAGGTTTTTTGTTTTGGAAATAATAAGTGATATACGTGTCGTTTTCGGAAGGCGACGGTGAATTGTTTGCAGAAAGACGGTATCTTTCATAATCAGCCTTTATTTTTTCTTCCGCTCCTTCAAGTATTATGTCGGCATTGCCGGAGTCCTCAAAAAACAGATTTTCGGTAATGCCGAGCTTCATCATATCATTCGTATCGACCTTTCCGAAGGTCTGAACATCACTGGTAAATTCTTCTGTGCGGTAGTTCTGTGAGGCATCATTTATAAAATAAACTTTCTTCTTATTGATTATGATATGGTCAATTATGGTCTCGTTCTGGTTCTCGTCCTTCTCGACCATTTTCCTCATACCCTTCTGGGTCTTTTTGTCGATCGCAGCGGTCAGACTGTAGCGTGATATCTTGTCAGGCGAGCGTATGCTTTCAACTGTCATATCCGTTTCGATATAGTATGAATTCACTTCATTAAGCTTTCCGAAGGAACCTTTCAGGAGCGGCTGTATGCTGTACTGCGGTTCTTCCTTTGAGACCTCTGAAACTACGGATATCTCTTCTGCGGAAGATTCGGTTTCTTCTTTATCGTCTTCTTTTGAACATCCCTGAACACAAAAGATCATTGCGGAAATCAGGAAAACTATCATTAATTTTTTCATAACGGCACCTCGATTCTTAAAAAAACTTTGACTTCTGTTTATATTCTATCATGCAGAAAATAACTCGTCAAGAATTCGCCGAAAAAATTACACAATATGGTACAATTTAGTAATTTTTTTTGTTGACATTCTTTCGGATATATTGTTTAATAATAGGTGGGAAAACAAAGACCGCACAGACTATTAAGAAGGAGGTGATAGTTATGACGGAAATTTATGGCAAGGGTGTTTCAAACGGGATCGCGGTCGGAAGAATATCTTATTATTCAAACAATAATAACAATATTCCTAAATATTCCGTTACCGATACTGCCGCTGAATTGAAAAGATATAAGACTGCGCTTAAAACTGCAAAGAGAAATCTTCAGGATCTCTATGACGAGGCCTGCAAGCGTGTCAGCAAAAGCGAGTCTGTCATCTTTCAGACACACATAATGATACTTGAAGATTCAAAATTTGTGGGTACTGTCGAAAGTCTGATACTTGACCGTGCCCTGAATGCAGAATTTGCAGTTTATGATACAGCTCAGAAAATTGCGGAAATATTCCGCTCATTTGATGACGAATATCTACAGCAGAGATATACTGATATCATTGATGCCGCAAACACTGTGCTTGAAATACTTCACCCGCACAAAAGCATTGACATTGATGACAAATCACCTGTTATTATTGCCGCTCCGGAATTGATGCCAAGCGAGACTATCAGCCTGAAACAAGAAAACCTTCTTGGGTTTATTACAAATAAGGGTTCCAAAAACTCCCATGCCGCAATACTTGCAAGAACTCTGGGACTTCCTCTTATCACACAGGTCAAAGGCTCTCTTTCACGGTTTGACGGTCAGGAAGCGATCATTGACGGACAGACCGGACGCATTGTTGTAAGTCCGGATCATAATACCCTCGCTCACTATCGTGCAAGACAAAGGAGATATCTTGAAAAACAGCTTCGGCTTAAAAGCCAGATCGGTCTTCCCTCTGTCACAAAAAACGGTCAGAAGGTAAAACTTACGGTAAGTATAGATAATATCGACAGCCTTGAGGTTCTCAAAAACAGCGATGCGGAAGGCATCGGACTTTTCAGACCGGATTATCTCTTTACAAAAAGAAAGTCCCCTCCTTCGGAGGAAGAACAGTTTTCTGTGTATAAAACTGTGGTAAAAGCCTTCGGAGAAAAAAGGGTGGTTATCTCTTTGGCTAATCTCGGCTCAGAAAAGGGTATATCTTACGTCGATATTCCGGAAGAGAAAAACCCCGCCATCGGATACAAAGGAATTCGTGTCCTTCTAAGCAACAAAGATATTTTTATGTGTCAGCTTCGTGCATTGTTCAGAGCCTCAGCTTTTGGAAAGGTCTCAATTGCACTTCCTATGGTGAACAATGTGGATGAGATCGAATATGTAAAAAGGAGCCTTGAAGAGGTCAAGATAGAACTAAGATCAAAGGGGCAGGATTTCAGCCAGGATGTAAAAATAGGCACGATGATCGAAACTCCGGCTGCTGCGATCATTTCTGATGAGATATCTAAGATCTCGGACTTTTTGATAATCCCTGCTAACTCTCTGACACAGTATACTCTTGCAATGGACAGGGAAAATCAGAAACTTGAGTATTTTTATGAACCGTACCACAAGGCAGTACTGAGACTGATAAAGCTTGTCTGCAAAAATGCCCATAACTGCGGAAAGACCGTTGCATTATGCGGTGAGCTTGCTTGTGATGTACATACGACCAAAACACTGCTTGCTATGGATGTTGACGAGCTGGTGGTGGTATCGTCAAAACTGCTTGATGTAAAAGCAGCTGTCAGAGAAACCGATACCACAAATGCAGATCAGATACTTGAAAGAATATAAGAGCGGCGAAGTCAAGGGCTTTCGCTGCTCTTATTGTATGAGGTAGATAAAAATGGAGCTTAAAGAAAAGGCTGTCAAGGCTGTTGAACTTCTTGAAAAGGAATATCCGGAGGCAATTTGTTCGCTGGTCTACAGTGACCCGCTTCAATTGCTTATCGCAACAAGGCTTGCCGCTCAGTGTACGGACAAACGAGTTAATATCGTAACGCCTGCCCTCTTTGATAGATTTAAAAATGCAGAGGACTTTGCACAGGCGGATGCCGAAGAGGTTGAGGAATACATAAAAAGCTGCGGTCTGTATAAAACAAAGGCCCGTGATATTGTAAATATGTGCAGGGAATTATGCGGCAGATACGGCGGGACTGTCCCTGATAATATAGAAGAACTTGTTACTCTTCCGGGTGTCGGAAGAAAAACCGCAAATCTTGTTGTCGGAGATATTTTTGGAAAGCCCGCCGTCGTTGTCGATACTCACTGCATAAGGATCACCGGCAGACTTGGATTTCACGACAGCAAGGATGCGGTAAAGATCGAAAAAATACTGAGAGAGCTTTTGCCTGCCGAAAAATCGAATGATTTTTGTCACCGGCTCGTTCTTCACGGAAGGGCAGTTTGCGATGCAAGAAAGCCGAAATGTGATGTCTGCTGTCTGAAAGAAATCTGCTGTTATGCAAAAGCAGATTAATATTCTTTGATATTTTGTGCCAAAATAATAACAGTATTTTTTAAGTGAGGTTTTGGCATGAAAAAAATGATCGAATTATCTGATATTTCCAAGCTCTATCACACAAAGGGCGGCACGGTTTTTGCACTTGACAGGATCAGCCTGACGGTTGATGAAGGCGAATTTATTTCCGTAACAGGACAATCAGGCTCAGGAAAATCCACCCTTATGAATATACTGGGATGTCTTGACCGTCCGTCATTCGGCGAATATTTTCTTGACTCTATCCCGGTGTCAACGTTCAGGGAGAAAAAGCTCTCATATATACGAAACCACATCATCGGGTTCGTTTTTCAGAATTTTAATCTTATACCCACGCTTAACGCCATTGAAAATGTAGAGCTTCCGCTTATTTACAGGGGAACTTCATCCAGAAAAAGGCGTCAGCTTGCAGAAGAAGCACTAAAAACAGTCGGCCTTGAAAGAAGGATGCACCATAAGCCGTTTGAGCTTTCGGGAGGACAGCAGCAGCGTGTTGCGATAGCAAGGGCTATTGTTGCCGAACCAAAAATAATACTTGCTGATGAACCTACAGGAAATCTTGACAGCAGATCCGGAAATGAGATAATGGGTATCCTGAAAAAACTGAACCAAAACGGAACTACTGTTATTATCATCACCCATGACAGCAGCGTTGCGGCTATGGCTCAAAGGTGTATAAAAATATCCGACGGAAAAATGGTTTTTTGTTGATATTTCATTTTATTGTCGGTTTTGCACAAATATTAACAATCATTATATTGCATATTCCATAATATAGTGGCCGATTTTTTTCAAAAAGAATTGACAAAACATGATCGTATGCGTTATAATATGCTCGTAAGCAAAAAGTGCTTACGATGAAAAAGCCCACTTGATTTAAGGAGGTTATCTTATGACAAATGCTATTGAACTCCATGACGTAGACGTAAAGGCTTTCCTTTCTGTGATCGACACCTGTGAAGGTGATGTATTTTTAGTAACAGACGAAGGCGACCGCCTGAACCTTAAGAGCAAGTTGTGCCAGCTTATCGGTCTTACACAGCTTATCGAAGGCGGCAAGATCACTAACGCACATCTTGAGTGCCGGAATCCTGACGATGAGTCCAAGCTCTTCAGATTCAATATGTTTGGTGAAAAGTCCGAATAATTGAACTCACTTTCCCGCCGGTTCACGGCGGGATTTTTTTTGTCAAAAACAGCGGCGGAGCAGTAACTGTCCGCCGCTGTTTTTCAACGCTTTTTGCGTGAGTGTTTTTTTCTTGTAAGATACATTGCGGAAACTGATGTCAGCATTGCTGCGGATGAAACAAATATGACAGTGAAAAAGTTATCATCTCCTGTTTCAAAATTGTCGATCATTGAGGGATCTTTTTCCTTTTCAGGTTTCGGATCATCTGATTGAGTTTTGAAGAGCCTCAATGTTTTTGAATATTTATACTTTGAGTCTTTAAGTTTGAGATCATAGAACGATTCTGAATTTTTGAGTGCATAAGGAGAAATGATCGTCAGACGGTTATTGCCCATTGGCAGGTTGTGGACGGTCACCATGCCGTCGTCATCGCTGAAATATCTTTTCCCGTTCATAAAGACTTCAATGTCAGAAAGAGGCTCGTCTTTTTTGCCGATAAGACGGAAGGACGCTTCGCCGTAGGCATCAAGATTTATTACTTCTTCATTTCCGCAGAGATATGCAGAATCTACAGCTTCAAGAGCAATACAGTTTTCATCAATGCCGGAAAAATCCTTTTCGTTTTCAAAAATAATCGTTACATCGCCGTCCTTGAATACCTCGCTGTCCTTGTTTTTGAGCATGTGAAGGAACGATTTGAAGTAAGTCATCGCATATCTGAAATAGTATTTTTTTGTTTTTTTGTCATAGCGGTACTCAACAAATTTTTCTTTGATCTTTTCGTTTTCGTCGTAATACTGGAGTATCTCCTCCATTATCTCCTGTCTTACGGTTATCTCTCCGCTGCCGTCACGTTCTACCGAAAAGAAGTTTATACCCTGAAGACAAAGATTATCGGATGCTTCAATGTTGAGATAGAGCTTTCCGTCATTGGTTTTTTCAAGATAGATATCGTTGATGCGCGGCCTTGTATTATCAATATTGATATTCATTCTGACGGACTCTGTCCTTTCGGGATTGCCGTCTGTTCCGACTGTAGAGGCAGTGAGTGTGCAGATATACTGTCCTTCTTCGGCATTTTTTATAAAGCTGTAATACTGTTCAAGCTGATTTGAATGGTGCTTTGAGATAAAATAATCAGCTTGCGGCGACACGCTGTTTATATAGGATGGGATATCCCCGAAATTCTGGCATAAAAGAAGGTTCCCTGTCATGTCGCTGATCGACACTGTATAGTCCATAGCGTCACGCATGATAAGTATATTCGGCAGTAGTATTGACGGATTGGAAAAAATGTTTGTCGGAATATGACGGTAGGATCTCATGCTGTCCTTTCCGAATGCTATCTTCTTTGGAAGATCATTATAATTGAAGATGTTTATTCCGGCTGATTCATAAAAACCGTTTTCTCCGTCAAAGGATGAGGCTATTGAAAGAGTACTCTTTGCGGCGGGAAATTCATTGTCATCAGAAAAAATATCTGACGGAAAGATATGCGCACTTGACCATTCACCGCAGAATCCGCAGAACGGAAGGCTCAGTTCCGGAGCGTTTTCTGACCTGAGACGAACAAAGCCGTCCACATAGAAGCCGTTCGTAAATATCTCACTGCGTTCATCAACAAATTCGGAGTCAAGTATTACTACTGCCATGATATTCTCAGAGGAACCCGGTGCTACAGTCACTTCGGTAGTCTCTTCACCGTCAGACTTGAAACAGACACTGGCATATTTGCTGATGTCTTCCGGAACAAGAGTATTGATGTATTTTATGGATGATTTTTTATCTTTATTCTTTTTGAAGCTGTCAGTCTGGATAACGTGACTGAGATCAAATGTCAGGGCTTCGGAAGAGATGTTTGTTACTGTGAATTCAAATATAAATGCGCCGCTTTTTGTGTCAAGAAGCGAAGCCTTTGGCCGTCCGTCCTTTACAGAAAGATATGCCTTTGTTTCCAGCGCAGCACCAAGATCGAGCATTCCTGAACCCTGCACTCTCGGACTGGAAAACAGTTCTTCATCTGTTCCGCTCTTGTATGGTATCAGCTTTGCGGTACTCATTAGGAACTTATAGATCAGTTCTTCCGTTTCTGCAGGCGACAGACCTTTTGCCAGACCGTTTTCGTAAACATACTGCTTCATTATGGAATATGCGCCCGTAATACATGGTGCTGCCATTGATGTTCCCGAAAGCAATTCGTATGTTTTTATCTGTCCGAGCGTGATGGATGAGAAAATATCCTGACCCGGAGCAGTGATATCAGGTTTGAGCATGAGATCGGCTCTTGTGCCGTATGAAGAAAAATCGGCGATCTCCTTTGCGTGTTCCTCTTCCCTTTCGGTTTTATCATCCGTTATTACGATCTCGATAGTACCTTCCGGATGCTCTTCAAAGTATTCCTTTTCTGAATGGTCAACGGCATATACAAAGAAATCAGATTCCAGACTGTTCGGTACAAGCTTTGAATCAGACTCCGATTTTATTACAACAAGTGCATAGCAATTGTGTGGAGAAGAATTTTTGATGAGGGTTTCGGGAGTAAGCTTGCTTTCGTTTATTACGACTATTTTTTTATCTGTATCGTAGGTCTCGAATTCTTCCTTTTTTCCGATGCCGTCATAATAAATATATTCATTTGAACTGCTGTCTTCATAGAATGGTCTTGTTTTTGAACCAAAGAAGTCGCCGTAAACATCCTCAAATTCAAGATCGGCATATACAAGATCGAATTTGAGTTCCTTTTCATTATTTGCCGTCATGGTCATAACATTGGTATATTTATACTTTGGTACAGAAGCCGCAACAGAAAGCGAACCTTCAAGCGAAGACGGGAGAGATATGGTCCCGTATGTGGAGTACCATGCAGGAATACCGTCACCCATAGCACCGAAGCCGTTATATGCTTCGTTGCCCGCAGAGGCAACAACAGCTATACCGGAATTTATTATCCTTTCATAAAGCAGCCTTCCTTCATAGTCGTGCATCATATACTGTACTGCACCATAGCTGCAGTTGATAACATCAGGATTGATCTTGATTACATCATCAAGTGCGGCAATTATATATTCATCCTTCAGCTCATTGCTTTCATTGGAAATTTTGAAAAACGCTATCTGGGAATCATACGCCATACCCTTGAAATCCACACTGTCCATGCCGTTGTTGTTGCCTGCGGCGATACCGGCGACATGGGTTCCGTGACTGCTCTTTTTTGAGCCGACCTTTCTGTCGTTTTCGCCGTAGTCATAGGAATAGATGACCTTGCCGTTGTAAAAAATATCATCAATGCTGTATTTTGGCGATATCCCAAGCTTCGCATATTTGTGGACAAGCTTTATATAGTCCTTGTCGTAGGTGATCTCTTCCGGCGGACAGGAAAATGCTTTGTGCTTCATATCCATTTCGGAGTCTATTATTCCGATAAGCATACCCTTTCCGGTATATCCTGCCTCATAAGCCGGGAGCACGTTTACTTCATTTTTCTGCGAAAGCTCAAATGTTTCATATTCTTTTTTTGTATGCTCTTTTTCCGGATCGCCGGTGTTTTCATCATTTTTATTATCCGCAGTATTCTCTTCTTCCGGCAGCTCATTCTTTTGAATTTCCTGAGCGTCAACATTTTCTGGCTCGGCAGGCTCATCTTTATATATGATAGTTTTTGATATCGTGACCGAGTCTATACCGTCGATCTCCCTGATCGTTTCAATATCGTCTGTTGAAGCATTGAGAGTAAAGCCGTTTGTAATCGCCGTAAAGGAGCGGCTTTCGGAATAATCAGCGCCTCTGACAAGAGAACTTATCTTTTTCTTTATTTTTTCCTGTCCTGCAAGAATTTTTTGTGATTGTTCCATTCCTTCAGGAGAAATGATAAGCTCATTGATACTGCCGAACCTTTCTTTGTTCTGATCGTAGTGGTCGAGGAGCGATGGAGCTGAAAGGGTAACGATCATAGTTGCACGGTAACTGTTCGTTTCAGACGAAGTGCTTTTTTGTCCTGCTGCATAGGCTCCGCCTGAAAAAGAAACTGTCAGGACGATCAACGACAAAACTATACTGATAATTCTTTTTTTCATAGTCTGACTCCCATTTAGTGTAAATTAGTGTGGATGAGTGTGGATCAGTTTTTGGTAAAAACAAAAAGCACAAAGAAGCCTTCCTTGTGCTTTTTGTTTGCTGTTGTCAGGCCTTTGCACCATAAAGTGCATAATATGCATCTATAGCTGACTTGAGCTTATCATCAATTATTACCTTGCCTTTATATTCCCTGTTGTAGAGGTGTTCTATGACCTCAGCCATAGTTACGATAGCGGTGGTTTTGAGACCGTATTTTTCTTCGATCTCTGAGAGAGCGCTCTTTTCGCCCTGACCTCTTTCCATTCTGTCAACGGACACTACAAGACCTATGGGAGAAACATTTCCCTGAGCCTTTATTATAGGCAGAGTCTCTTCGATAGAAGTACCTGCGGTGGTTACGTCTTCGATAATAACTATCTTGTCGCCGTCATTGATCGGGCTCCCAAGAAGGATACCCTTGTCGCCGTGATCCTTTATTTCCTTGCGGTTCGAGCAGTAACGGATATCCTTTCCGTATTTTTCGCTGACAGCGATAGCCGCAGCAACGGAAAGGGGTATTCCCTTATATGCAGGTCCGAAAAGAACGTCAAAGTCAAGTCCGAAAGTATTATTGATCGCCTCAGCGTAGTACTGACCAAGTCTCCTGAGCTGCGCTCCGGTCCTGTAGAAGCCTGTATTTACAAAGAATGGTGTCTTTCTGCCGCTCTTTGTTACAAAGTCACCGAATTTCAGCACCTGACAATCGACCATAAACTCGATAAATTCCTTTTTATACTGTTCCATTAGATCAACCTCCATCGTTTTGATATACTTAATGATATCACATATTTTCTTTAAAGTAAATACAAATTATCATACACGGACAAACAAAAAGCACGGCAATTTATGCGCCGTGCCGTTCTATTTTTTTTCATCTCTGCCAAGAAGATAGTTTACCGACACCTCAAGAATATCAGCAAGTGCAACCAGTTCGACATCTGTTACATAGCGGATCTGACCTTCAAGCTTTGACAAGCCTGACGCATTCATATCAACTCCGCGAACCTGCAGCTGTGCCAACAGTTCCTTTTGTTTCATACCCTTTTTTTTGCGGGTCTCTTCCACTCTGACTCCGATCAGATTACGGGAGCCGAGCGACTGTTTTCGCAACCTCAATCGTTTCACCTCTCTTTTCGGAATACTTATCCGTTCAAGTACTCCTTACATTATAAGATAATAGAATATAATTGACAATAGCAATATTGTAAGAATATTAACAGATATCTTTGTAAAAAACAGCCGATTTTAAGATCAATATTGTTAAAAAAGAAAAAAGACCCATATATAAATACAGGTCTTTTTGTGCGGTAATACTCAGCCGCCGCCCATAAACTGAACTATCTCAACGACACTGTCGTTGTCGAGCATGGTCGTCTGAAAGCTGTTCTTTCGTATGATAGCACCGTTAAGTTCAACGGCTACACGCTGCGGGTTATAGTTATTTGACCGAAGATATTCTTCAACAGTCATTTCTGATGTGAGTTCAATGCTTTTGCCGTTCACTGTCATTTCTTATTCATCCTTGCTTTTTGCAGTTTTTTTGGTGGTTTTCTTTTTTGGTTTGTCATCCTCAGTCTCCTCAACAGGTTTCGGAGTGTCCTTGACCTCAAAGATCACTGCACCAAAAGGAGGAAGTGTGAATACAGCGAAATTATCCCACTGGTTATGCTTTATCGGTTCGGATTTGATCGGATTCGGGTTGAGAACGCCTGTTCCTCCGTAGCACTGATTATCAGTGTTGAGAACTTCGGTAAGAGTGCAGTCGTCTTTGAGACCCATACGGAAGTTTTCTCTTGTAACGGGAGACATATTCAGAACAACGGCATACTTCTGACCGTCGGTCATTCTGTAGTATGCGTACATATTTTCATCGGCATTGTCTGCATCTATCCAGAGGAATCCGTCCTCGGTATAGTCCTTTTCGTAGAATGCAGGATTTTGGGTTACGAGTCCGCTGATGTCGCGGAAGAAGTCATGGAACATCTTGTGCATCGGGAACTGGTCAAGCAGGAACCAGTCCATTTCCTTTGTTTCGTCCCATTCACGGAACATTCCAAGCTCGTTGCCCATGAAGTTGAGCTTCTTGCCGGGATGAGTCATCATATAGGCATAAAGAGTCCTTGCCTGAGCGAACTTGTTGTGATAGTCGCCGCCGAACATTTTCTGGACTATAGTTGCCTTGCCGTGAACGACCTCATCGTGTGAAAGCGGAAGAATGAATCTCTCATAGTAGAAATACGCCATTGACCAGTTGATCTGATTGTGGCTGCCTCTTCTCCAGAGAGGATCGACCTTCATGTATTTTAGAGTATCGTTCATCCAGCCCATATCCCATTTGTAGTCGAAGCCGAGTCCGCCTTCTTCAACGGGCTTTGTAACTCCGGGATAATCAGATGAATCCTCGGCAATGAGCATGATATTGTTAAAGTTTTTGTTAAGGTTATAGTTCATCTTCTTAAAGAAGTCAACAGAACGGTCGTTGACTCCTCTGTTTTTGTCGCCCATCCAATAGATACCGTTGTTGATCGCATCCATACGGATACCGTCAAAGTGATAAGCATCAAGCCAGAAAGCTGCGCAGGACATAAGATAGCTCTGGACATCGCCCTTTGAGAGGTTGAAGTTATAAGAACCCCACTGACTCTGTGATACGTCTGACGGCGGATATTCATAAAGTGCAGTGCCGTCAAAGTTTCCGAGAGAATAATTATCCCTTACGAAATGAACGAATGCAAAGTCGATAATGACTCCGATGCCGTTCTGATGGCAGACATCAACGAATTTCATAAGCTGTTCGGGAGTGCCGTATCTCGAAGTAGCGCTGTAATACTGAGACACCTGATATCCCCAGGATCCATCGAAGGGATATTCAGCAAGAGGCATTACCTCTATATGTGTAAAGTTGTTTTCCTTTGCATATTTTGCGACATCCTCAGCGATCTCATCGTAGCGGAACCACTGTGCGCCGCCGTCATATTCGGATTTTCCGTAGGGCTTTTTCCATGAGCCCATGTGCATTTCATAGATATTCATAGGCTTGTCGTAGCACTTTGTACGGGTCTTCATCCATTCCTCATCATGGAAAACGTTCAGTCCGTCCATTCTGGTGATAACGGAAGCCGTATCGGGTCTGAGCTGGCTATGGAAAGCATAAGGATCCGCCTTATCGACAACGTTTCCTCCCTGCTGATACACACGGAACTTATAAAGCTGTCCGACTCTTGCCTCTGCAACATAAAGCTCATAGACGCCGTGATTGATCTTGTTCATTCTGTGGTTCCAGCCGTTCCAGCCGTTGAAATCGCCGATCACTTCCATCTGGTATGCGGCAGGTGCATATACTCTGAAAACAATGCCTGCATCGTCATCAGAACAGGGATGCGCACCAAAATACCTGTAAGCGTTCATTGATTCTCCGCGGTAGAACTGATCCATAGAAAATTCTGTCATACGATCATCTCCTGATTATAGTTTCTCTTATAATATTTTAAAATAACAACAGTCCAGTGTCATTAGACAGATACTGCACTTTGTCATATTCAGACAAATATTTTAAGCTATGATATCATTTTTTCATCTTTTTGTAGAGTGAGATCGCAAGGAACACATTTCCTTTAGCCTTTACCTTTCCGGTAGTAAACGCCTTGAACGGTTCTATTTTTTTATTGATAAGATCTTCAAAGGTCGCATCAGACATAGTAACAAAGATATTTGCTTTATCATGCTTAACAGGTTCGATCATTTTTCTGCCGCCGATGTAGGCAAGGTATACATAGCCGGCATCCTTTCCTGTAATACATACAACTCCGGAAAAATCCTTGTCTATTTTTGAAGTATCCATTCTGTCAAATTTCGTTTTTATAAGTTTATAGCTTTCCTCAAATTTCATTTTGTTATCCCTCATTTTCTGCATACTATTTAACGCTCTACACACAAGGATTATATCATATAAAGCGGGATGTTATTTTCTGTTGAGGAATTATTTTTAATAATTTTGGAGCAAAGAATTTTTTCCAAAAAATCATTAAAAAATTTTAAAATAACACTTGACAAATAATAAGCTGTTTGTTATAATAATCAAGCAGTCGGAAATCCGGTGTCCGTGATATGCGGGTATGGCGGAATTGGCAGACGCGCTAGCTTCAGGTGCTAGT
>DBWG01000041.1 GCA_002308635.1 Ruminococcaceae bacterium UBA1244
GTATTCGGTATTATTCCTTTTTTAGCCTGCCGCCGATAACCGAGACCTCCGAACCAACATCAATACCTTTTTCATAAAGTTCCGCATCCGGAGCCTTCACCGTTAAAGTTTCTCCGCTCTCGCCGCTTTCAAGAATGACCTCACAGCAAAGCTCCTGACCGTCAGGAAGTCCCTCACAGCCAAAATCAGGCTCCAAAATTTCTTTCACAATATACATTTTTATTCCTCCTTCTGATTTGTTATCTCATTTATATGCGACAGAATAAAGCGCTGGGCTTCCTCCGAATACAGCACTATCGTATATGGCCCGAAGGTTCCCATCCCCTGAGCCGACGTTATCCCGATATCTGCGGACTTTTCCGTCAGCTCACGGTGATTTCTGCCCTTTTCATCGGTTCTGTTCATCAGATAGCCCTGCGACACAAGCCAATCGTTTATCGTTTTCGACTGGAGTTTTTTCCGGCTGTCATCAGAGACCGCCGAATTTATTGCTGCTGCGATCTCCGATATCGCAGCGCCGTCCGGAAGTATCTCTACCCGCTTCAGCTCATCTTCCGTTATGAAAAAATCCTTTTTTGTTTTTGCGCTCTTCCGTTCAGCGGGAACACGGTCACGTCCATAGATAGTATCGTCAAGAACATCACTGACATAGCGAAAGCATTTTAATATTCTTTCGTTCTTCAATGTGTCCGCATTGACCGGTTCTTTTGTGACCGGGTCAACGCCGCTGCAGAGCATAAGAAGATAGAACTTTGCCCGCTGCATTTTTTCTTTTTCTGTCAGCATATCCATCACCATGTATATTATACCACAGCCGCTCCCCGTGTTCAACATATCAGAAAAGACTGTTCAAAGGCTTTATTTATAGCGATCCAACTTAATAAGTACATTAATTTTCAACTTTCAATTCAATTTCGCAGTTTTGCTGTTATTTTGGATAGCTATAATATTCCACATATATTCCTAAAACATTCCTTGAAGATTCCTCAATCGGAATATATAATACAGCCATATTACGGACTATCCGAAAAACCTTACACACAGTACCGCCGAGACCATCCCTGTCATATCAGCCAAAAGCGCCGCAGGTATCGTGTGCCTTGTTTTTTTAAGCCCCACAGAGCCGTAATAGACCGCTATCGCATAGAATGTTGTTTCTGTCGAGCCAGCCATTACAGATGCTGTCCTTCCGATAACGCTGTCTGCGCCGTATTTATCAAAAATATCGCTCAGCACAGCAAATGACCCGCTGCCCGTTACAGGACGCATAAGCCCCAGAGGAAGCACCTCACACGGAAATCCAACCGCTTCACACGCCGGAGACAGTGCATCCGTGAGTATATCAAAAAATCCAGATGCCGAAAGCATAGTCACCCCGACTATCAGTCCCATGAGCGACGGAGCAACCGAAATCAGAGAGCCTGCACCTTCCTTTACGCCCTCGCAGAATCCTTCAAACACATTCACTTTTCTCGCCGCACCAAACAGCACTATAAACACCACTATCACCGGCACGGTATATATACCTATCTGTTCCACAGACTCACCCCCTGATCGTTTTTGAATAAGGCCTGCGTCCCGACATAAGCTTTGCCGCAATTACGCCCGCTAAAAGCGCCAGTACCGATGCCGTCCATACATAGGTCAGGATATCATACGGCTGTACGCTTCCCGCCGCCTGACGCAAAGCGGCTATAGTAGACGGGATGAGCTGTACCGAAGCCGTATTCAGAACTACAAACATCACCATGCCGTTGTCTGGCGCATCTTTGAGCGGGCTTGACTTTTTCATCTCCTTCATGGCGGTTATCCCCAAAGGGGTAGCCGCATTGCCAAGCCCGAGAATATTCGCCGTGATGTTCGCACTCACCGCCGCCATGGCTCTTGCGTTGTCCCTGTGTTCCGGCATCAGCCTTTTCAAGACCGGATACATCGCCTTTGACATTATGTCCGTAAGACGGCTTTTTTCAGCGATCTTCATAACGCCGCTCCAAAAGCACATTGTCCCTGCCATGGAGACGACCAGCTTTACAGCCTTGTCCGCACCCGAAACCGCCGAAGCAGAAAGCTCAGTCATCCTTCCGGAAACGGCAGCACTCAAAAAACTAAGCACTAAAATGACCGTCCACACAATATTGAGCAAAAATATCACCCTATTCACCGAATTATAATGTCAAAAAACGCATTATAATATTTACATTATTTTACAATTATGAGAATCTATCCCTTCAAATCCTTTAAATCCCTGTTTTTACAACAACTGTCAATCTAGAAAATCGCATGGATACAGCACATTCGTTCAATAAACTACCCTTTTGGGTAACCACTGTATTATGTCATTATTGTATCATATTGATTTTTTGGCTTAATCCCTGCTTTTTTGTGCGACTCTCTCCAAAAGCATGATTATCACCGTATTTTATATTTGTCAAAACTAACCGCCCAATTTTGGCTATCCCTGCAAAAAATTACAATAATTCAAAAAATTTCCATTTTCCTCTTGACAAATAATGTTCAGTATAGTACTATATAGGTACAGTAAAGACAAATTTTATTAAGAAAGGAGCGGAACATTATGAGAGCAGTAGGCTGCGTTAGACAAATTGATAAGTTGGGTCGCTTAGTATTGCCGTCGGACATCAGAAGAATGCTGAACATTAAGGACGGTTCCGACTCTGTCGAGTTTTTCGTTGACGAAGACAGCGTTGTAATTAAAAAGTATCGTCCCGCTTGTATATTCTGTAATTCTGCCAATAACATTCAAACCTACAAGAATCAATCCGTGTGCCAGACTTGTCTTGACGAAATCAGAAAGGGTAATTGACCGTTAATTTGCCCCTGTGCTTCATCAGAAGTACAGGGTTTTTTGTCTCCAAAAATATCTCCGTCTCTTTTATATTCCCGCACCTGCAAAAATATTAATAAAAAAGCACACTTTCTTATGTTCGTAAAAACATGTCCGAAAGTGTGCTTTTCTGTTTTAATTATTCAGTCCGGTATTTCGTCAGGGATGAGTGTTATTGTAACCTCAAATGTAAAATCACTCACCTGCGGATCATCCGAAGCCCTGAACAGCGTCAGTACGATCTCATCTCCGGGCTTGAATTTGCTCAGCTCGTCAATGAACTCATAAGTCGACTTGACCCTTACCCCATTGATGTTGATAATGATGTCCTGCACGAGAGCATTTGTAGTTGCAAGAGGACTGTCCCCGTTGATCTTTGTTATTACCATTCCTTCGGGAACATTTTTTCTCTTTGACTCATAGAGATTGCAGGTAGTTCCCTCGATGCTGAGTGTTCCCCTGTCGTTGACATAGCCGAATCTTCTGAGCTTCTCGGCAATTTCTATGACCTTGCTGCTCGGTATCGCAAAACCCATTCCCTCATAGTTGGTAGTCACTATCTTTGCCGTGTTCATGCCGATGACCTGACCCGCCTCATTTATAAGCGGGCCGCCGGAATTTCCGGGATTTATCGCCGCATCCGTCTGTACATATCTTACATAGCCGTTATTCCTGAGAATACGGTTGACGGCCGACACTGTTCCCTTTGTGAGTGAATTGGAAAAATTCGATCCTCCGGGACTTCCGATAGCATAGACCTCCTGTCCGACAAACAGCGAATCCGAATCGGTGATTTCCGCAGGAACAAGCCCTTCAGCATCAATTTTCAGAACTGCGATATCGGTTTTGGGATCAACTCCGATTATCGTTCCGAGATACTGGCTGCCGTCATACAGAGTCACCATAACTCCGGTATTCATACTGTCGTCAACGACATGGCTGTTGGTCACGATACAGCCGTCAGAGTCAAGGATTATTCCCGAGCCCGTGCCTATCATGTTAAGGACATAGTCAGTTCCGCCCTGATAAGAGGTTATGCACACGACAGAAGGAGATGCCTTTTTGAAAGCCTTGTTTGCCGTATTGTCCGACGGATCGGTCTCCGCCGGAGCAATTGATATCTGCGGAGCATCAGGATCTGCCGAAACGTCCGGCGCATCCGGAAGAGACACTTCCTCATCGTTTGAAAAGTCCTTATATCTGTTGGTAGGGATCTTCGGATCCGTGTCGCTGCTTTTCTCTGCGGGACTGTAGCTGCCGGAGATGTTATAAATGAACACTATCAGGAACGATACGATAGCAACGCTCATCGTCCACAAAAAGCCCTTTAAGAAATACATCTTTTTGGGGCTCTTAGGCGGAGGAAAGCTTGAAAATATCAGGTCGTCACTGAATGATCTTTCGTTTGTTTCCAGTGCTTTTTCTGAATCTCCGCCGCTGCCGTCCGGAAACGGAGCGTTATCGGTGTTCTCTTCGGCTGCGTCCGGAATTATTTCTTCGGGAGCAGCCGCATCTTGATTTTCAGGATCGTTTGTTTCTTCCGTACCGGAGACCGGCAGTTCAGTCGTTTCGTCGTTCATTTCTTTCTCTTTTTCGGTTTCTTCGGGCATATCACTGCCTCCTTCAATTATCTTGTCTTTTTGGATGCCCTTTTCGGCAGAGAGAAGCTGAACTGCGTATAGTCGCCGTATTCGCTCTTTGCCATAATGTCTCCGCCGTGCAGCCTTATAATGCTTCTTACAAGATAAAGTCCGAGACCAAGCCCCTTCTTGTCCTTGCTGCGGGACTTGTCAGTCTTATAGAACCTTTCAAAGACGTGTTCGAGTTCTACGGACTTGATGCCAAGACCGCTGTTTCTGATATAGAATACGGTATCATCCTGATTTTCGTCAATATCAAAGTCGATATAGCCGTTCTCGTTTGTGAATTTTACTGCGTTTTCTATAAGGTTATAGATGACCTGATGAAGCAGATCCTTATCACCGTAAACATATTTCGGTGTGATAGAATCCAGTCCTCTGATCTCTATTTTTTTGCGGTCGATCTCACGCTCAAATGTGAGGATAACATTTACAAGCACCTCAAGCAGGTCAAAGCGCTGATAATTCAGCTTCAGTTCGCCGCTGTCAAGTCTTGAAAGGTCAAGCATCGAGCGCACGAGCCTCGACAGACGCTTTATCTCATCGGATACGATATGCAGATAATAGTCCTGCTTTTCATCGGGTATCGTACCGTCAAGTATACCGTCAATAAAGCCTGCGATAGTCGTCATAGGTGTTTTTAGTTCGTGAGAAACATTAGCAACAAAGCTCTTTCGGATAGTCTCGGATGCCATCAGCGATTCAGCCATATTATTGAAGGCTGTTGCAAGCTCCTTTATCTCATCATTGCCCTTTACGCTGACACGGACATTAAAGTCGCCCTTTCCGAACTGCTTTGCAGCCTTTGCCATCTGTTTGAGCGGTTTTACCATATTATATGAGAACACGCCGATCGCAAGTATCGACATTGAAAGCGTTGCTATCGCCGCAAGAACGAATATCTGCATCACCATTTTGGTAAAGCTGTCGATATCCTTTGTGTTGGTGGAGATTATTACCGCTCCGATGATCTTTTCACCATCCGAAGTTTTCACGGTTATAGTCCTTGTTGCTATGTACTGCTCATGGGAATATATCCCGTCAAGAGTACCCTTTCCAAAGGTAGAGCTTTTTGTGAGTGCCTCGCTCACAGTGTTCTTCTGGAGAAATCTTCCTTTATAAAGCTCCTTGATTTCAGAAACAGAAGCCATGATACGGCAGTTTTTCTTGTCAACGACTATGATATCCGAATCAACGTCATCCGCATAAACATTGAGGAAATGATCTATATATTCCTGTGTTCTTTTGTCTGACCATATAGGGTCGCCGCTCTCATTGGAATTGATACTGCTGCCGATATATTCGGCTATGCTCCTTGCACGATTTGCAAGCGCAGTATGCTTTTCGTTGTTCCAATAGCTTGATATCGTCAGTGTAAGGATAACTCCCAGAACTAAAAAGCTTAGAAATATCACAAGCACACTGACGTTCATATATCTGAGGAACAGCGATTTCTTTGAAAATATCTTACTCTTTAGTTTCAAATTTATAACCTACCCCCCATACGGTTTTGAGCGCCCACTTGTCAGAAACACCCTCAAGCTTTTCTCTGAGACGCTTGATATGAACATCGACGGTTCTGGAATCGCCGTAATAGTCAAAGCCCCAGACCTCATCAAGAAGCTGATCTCTTGTAAATACCCTGTTCGGGTTGCTTGCAAGGTGATAGATAAGCTCCATCTCTTTCGGCGGTGTATCTATCTGTTCACCCCTGACTCTGAGTTCATAATTTGTCAGGTTGATGAGCAGGCCTTCATAGCGCACTTCCTTTTTGCCCTCTTCTACGGTCTCGGGCGCAGCAGAACTTCCGCCCATCCTGCGAAGAACCGCCTTTATTCTTGCAACGATCTCTTTTGTTTCAAAGGGCTTTACAACGTAGTCATCTGCACCAAGCTCAAGTCCAAGCACCTTGTCAAAGACTTCGCCCTTTGCGGTCAGCATGATTATCGGGCACTGTGATGTCTTTCTGATCTCTCTGCACACCTGCCATCCGTCAAGAACAGGAAGCATTATATCGAGCATAACAAGATCTGGCTTTTCTGTCCTGAATTTTGTAACTGCCTGACCGCCGTCATTTGCGATAACAACATCATATCCGTCCTTTTCGATATACAATCTCAGCAGCTCACAGATATTGATATCGTCATCCACTACAAGTATTTTTCCCATACTCATTGGTTTCCACTCTCCTCAGTATATAATTGCTGAAAACAGTAATTTTTGCAGCAATGCGGTTTGAATCCCAAAGGTAACAACCCGCCTATTTTATTCATTATACCACACTATTTTCGTTTTGTGTACTGTTTTTTTATGGTTTTTACAATTTTTAGTTCAAAAAAATCAGCGCTGTCACAAAGCGGACAGCGCATGAACTTATTTTATTTCCTGCTTTCTGAAAGCCATCAGACCGGCAAAGCAGCTCAGAACAAGATAAACTGCCGCTGCGGTAAAGGGTATCCATACATCAGCGGACAGACACATATTCTGTGTTGATGTCATGGTATTGAATATCCACCAGCGTGAAAACTTATCAATATCCGCCTGAGCCATTGACGCAAGCCTCAGAACCGTTGCAACAAGCAGCGGAACGATCAGCGAAAATCCCAGTGCATGGCCGGTGCTTTTCATCAATACCGCCACCATCATATAAAAGCTTGCAGCAGCAGCATAAAGCAGCAGATAGGCGGCAATTATCACGAGCATATCCAATGCCCCAACGCTTGAACCGAAACCGTACATTATGCAGGCGGTGATACCGCTGCCGAGAACATAGACTATTACAACAGCATACATGGAAAGCACAGATGTTATAAGCTTTGAGAAGAATACTGCTTTTCTTGGATATCCCCTTGAAACGGAGTTCCTCAGCGTACCCATTGAATACTCTGAGCCGACAAGCACACTGATGATTATTGCACCAAGATAAAGCACATTGTTGTCGCACAGTGCGATATTGATGTATGCCCAGAGATTATATTCCGGCACCTCAGAATAGATCTCCTCAGCCGTGCTGCGCTGAAATCCGGCTTTGACGAGAGTATCGACATATTCATCATAGTTTGCGTGGAGCTGATTTGCGGCAATATTATATAGTACCGCCATCAATATCCCTATCAGGAAGGCAAGTATCAGACAGGCCTTCAGGGTCGTGCTTCTCTTCTGCTTAAAAAGGTCAGCCCGAAGAAGTCTTTTCATACTTATCCCTCCTCCATTTTTTTGATAAAATATTCTTCCGCACTGTCATCGTCAGTATTGATGCCCGAAACAACAATTCCCGACACGAACATCTCGTTTGTGAGCATACCGATATTATCTATAGTTTTGCCGATAACAAGCGCATCGTCCTTTATGATGATATCATTTGTATCAAGAACTTTTTTTGCTATTGCAAGAGCCTTTTCGGGATCACTGGTTTTGACGATAGTTTTTGGAACACAGAGGGTTTTCAGCTCGTCCTGTGTTATCTCCTCAACAAGCCTTCCTTTTGAGATTATCCCGTATCGTGTAGCTATCTTTTCAAGCTCTCCGAGGATATGGCTTGAAATGAATATAGTCTTGCCCTCATCTTTCAGTTTAAGAAGAAGCTCACGTATCTCTACAATTCCTGTCGGGTCAAGACCGTTTATCGGCTCATCGAGAACAAGAAATTCAGGATCTCCGACAAGAGCCATGCCGATTGCAAGACGCTGTTTCATCCCAAGAGAAAAGTCCTTTGCCTTTTTCTTTCCCGTGTCGGACAATCCGACAGTTTTCAGGATATCGTCAACACATGAAATATCAGCCCCCAGCATTGTGCAGTACAGCTCCAAATTATGTCTTGCGGACATATTCTTATAAAGCGCAGGTCCTTCAACAAGACTGCCTATCCTCATTCTTGCTGTTCGGATATCCTCTCCGTCAAAAAATTCAAAACTGCCCTCTGTAACCGGCGTAAGACCGAGTATCATACGGATGAATGTAGTTTTTCCCGCACCGTTTTTTCCGACAAAGCCATAGATATCCCCCGGCTTTACTGTGACGGACACACCGTCCACCACTTTTGTTCCGGAATATGACTTGGAAAGTGCATCTGTTCTGAGTACAAATTCCACTTTGCTCCCTCCATTCCATTTACTATTTGTATATTATACCATTCGTATAATACTATCAGTATATTATTACATTTGGTATATTACTATTTGTATTATATACCGTTAGTATAATCAGTCGTCACGTTCTTCTATTTCTATTATTATCCTTGATTTTTCGAGGTACATTATTGTAAAGACCTCGCCTCTTGCGGCGGCATCGTGCATAGCCGCAAATTCATTTATGTTCATGGCTTTTCCGAAAATATATCCGTCCGGAAGTCTGATCTTATAGTTCACGGTCATCTGGTAATAGCCGCCTTCAAGCTCAAACTGCGGAACTATCTCAGTTGTGACGTAAGCACGGTTGTCGATATCTGTTTTTGCAATGCTTTGCAGCCTGAGCGGAAAGCCCCTGATCTTCTTTTTTGCTGTTTCACGGGTCATATACATCGCCACACTATACTATTTGTATTATAATACTATCAGTAATATACATTATGTATTTAATATACTATAAGTATTATACTACCTGTTTATTTTATATTTTTTATACTACTCGGATATCAAAATCCCAAACTATGGGTACATACGATAACAGCCCGAATGCTCCTTTATGGAGCACGAAGCGGGCGGTTCCGACTAAGGCTTCTGCGTTCTAAGTTGCCAGCGGAGACACTCCGCCACTCCACACTTCTTCAAAACTCTGCGTCATTCTCATATTCGGCTATGACATCAATAACGGCTTTTCCGTAGTGCTGTATCTTGACCTCGCCAAAGCCGCTTATGCGTGAAAGTCCGGCGATCTTTTCCGGTTTCTGAGACGCAAGCTCCTTCAGGGTCGCATCTCCCAAAACCGCAAAAACCGGAACTCCGCTGCTGTTTGCAAGACTTTTGCGGCACTGCTTCAATCTTTCAAAAAGCGCCTCGTCAAAGGGTCTGTTTGAGCCTGTGACGGCACTGCCGGCTCTGAGATAATATTGTTCGGCGCTGTCGCCTCTGCAAACACTGCAGTTATTGCACGGCGGAACGAATTTCTCTCCGAAATAGCCCAAAAGACGTTTCCTCAGACACGTCCGGTCGGATGAGGCATAATAAGTCATGTGCCTGAGCTTTTCAAGCTCAAGTTCAAGGAGCCGCTGTTTTTCCGGCGGAGGATTATCACCGCCGTTTATGTCCTTTTCGATCATATATTTTGCGATCATCACATCGGAATAGCTGTACAAAAGTATGCACTCCGAAGGCTCTCCGTCACGTCCGGCACGTCCTGCCTGCTGATAGTATTCCTCCATATTGCGGGGTATGCTGTAGTGTATCACAAATCTTACATTCGGCTTATTGATACCCATTCCGAAGGCACTTGTCGCAACGATGATCTTTGTACGGTCAAAGATAAATTCCTCCTGATTATACTTCCTGTCGGCATCGCTCATTCCGGCATGATAGGGCAGTGCAGAAAAGCCCTCCGCCGAAAGAACCTCCGCCACCTCATCGACTTTTTTTCTGCTGGAGCAATATATGATGCCGGACTGGTCAGGATGGGCATTGAGATATTCTATAATAAATCTCAGCTTGTTCTTTGAGTTGTACACTCCAAAATACAGGTTTTTCCTGTCGAAACCTGCCGTAAGCATATAGGGTGTCCTGAGCCTGAGATTGTTTATGATATCCTTTTTTACCTGATCTGTAGCTGTCGCCGTAAATGCCGTCACTATGGGTCTCTTTGGAAGCATTCCAAGAAACTCGGCAATTCTGAGATAGCTTGGTCTGAAATCATGTCCCCACTGCGAAATGCAGTGAGCTTCATCCACAGCGACAAGCGGGATATCGGCGTTGACGGCAAAATCAATAAAATTCTCCGTCATCAGTCTTTCAGGCGCAGCATAGATAAACTTATAAACGCCACGTCTGGCATTCTCAACGGCAAGCCTGAACTGTCCCGGCGTGAGCGTACTGTTGAGATAAGCCGCCCTTACTCCGATAGAGTTAAGCGCCCTGACCTGATCCTGCATCAGAGATATCAGCGGCGACACAACGATAGTGATTCCCTCAAAGCACAGCGCCGGCACCTGATAGCAAACGGATTTTCCTGCGCCTGTCGGCATCACTGCCATAACGTCCCTGCCTGATATGATATTTCTGACGATCTCCTCCTGTCCGCTCCTGAAAGTGCTGTAGCCAAAGTATCTTTTCAGAGTTTCATATATATCCAAATATTTTCACCTTCCGAATCCGCCGTCAGTGCCGAAGCTGTCTGCCGGAACAAATGTATACTGCTCACAGCAAAGCCTGCCTTCAAGCACAGACAGGTCACCGTCTGCACAGAGACGCTCCTTCTGGTCTTTCCGGAGCGTCTTGATATAGTATTCAAGTCTTGAAGCCGCCGAGCGGTTTCCGCTTTTCCAGAGAGCTTCAATTTTTCCTGCCTTATGTGTGCGGGTATATCTTGCGGCCTTGTCTCCGCCGGATGAGTGTTCCTGCTGACGGCGCTGAGGGTCTGTTGTTATACCGGTATAGAGTGAATTATCTTCGCACCTTATCATATACGTATAGTATATTTTATTGTCCATTGTTTTTTTGCTCTCTGAGTTTTTTCATTTCCTCATGGTCGGCTTTTACGGCAAAATAAAGTTCACTGCCGTTCCAGTTTATGTTTGTCGGGGTAACGACCGCTTTCAGTTCAACCCTTCCTACTCCGTATTTTCTGAGTGAGCGGATGAGCATATCAATATCACCGCTGTCAAATCCGTACATGACCAAAAGCTCATCAACAAACGGTTCATAGCCGTCAGCGGATCCGTCAAATCCATCTTCTCCAACAAGAAAGCCCAACTTACATCCGAACTGCTCATGCGGAACTGCCTTTGCAAGAGCTTTGAGCGGAACAAGCGCCCTCTTTACACCCTGAAGGCGCTCTTCCGTGAAGTTATATAACAATACTGTCTTTTTCATTTTTTCACCTGCGATCATCAATCCGTATCAAGCTTCAACACAGCCATGAACGCCTCCTGCGGTACCTCTACCGTACCGAGCTGGCGCATACGCTTTTTGCCTTCCTTCTGTTTTTCAAGGAGCTTTTTCTTTCGTGTGATATCACCGCCGTAGCACTTTGCAAGAACGTCCTTGCGCATTGCCTTTACCGTTTCACGGGCGATTATTTTTCCGCCGATGCATGCCTGTATCGGGACTTCAAACAACTGTCTCGGTATCTTTTCCTTTAGCTTTTCCGCCATCTTTCTTGCACGGCTGTAGGCTTTATCGGCGTGAATAATAAACGACAGAGCATCGACCACATCTCCGTTGAGCATGATATCCAGCTTGACAAGCTTGGACTCCTCATAGCCGGAAACTTCATAGTCAAATGACGCATAACCCCTTGTGCGGGATTTGAGCGTATCAAAAAAGTCATATACTATCTCTGCAAGCGGCAGGATATAGTGAATGTCCACCCTGTCCGCATCTATATATGTCATGCCCTTGAAAACTCCCCGCCTGTCCTGACAAAGCTCCATGATATTTCCGACATACTCAGACGGAGAATAGATGTGAGCTTCCGTTACCGGCTCTTCCGCCTTTGCGATCTGTCCGGGATCCGGATAGTTTGTCGGGTTGTCGATATATTCAACCGTGCCGTCGGTTTTTGTGATACGGAAAATTACGCTGGGTGCAGTCGTAATAAGGTCAAGGTTATATTCTCTTTCAAGACGCTCCTGAATTATCTCCATGTGGAGCAGTCCCAAAAATCCACATCTGAACCCAAAGCCCAAAGCAACAGAGGTTTCCGGTTCAAATGAGAGCGCCGCATCGTTGAGTTCGAGCTTTTCAAGAGCCTCACGGAGATCGGGATACTTTGCACCGTCAGCGGGATAGATACCGCAGAATACCATCGGCTGTACGGCACGATAGCCGGGAAGCGGCTCGGATGCAGGGTTCGTGCTGAGTGTGACGGTATCGCCTACTCTTGCATCGCTGACTGTTTTTATTGAAGCGGCAATATATCCTACCTCGCCGGCATACAGCGCCTCAGCGGGTTCAAGGCTCGTTGCCCTCATAAATCCGCACTCAACAACGGAAAATTCCTTTCCCGTTGCCATAAGACGGATAGTATCACCGACATGAAGCTCGCCTTCTTTTACTCTCACATAGATGATAACGCCCTTATAGCTGTCATAGTATGAGTCAAAGATAAGCGCCTGAAGCGGTTTTTTGTCATCGCCCTCCGGCGGCGGCACAAGTGCAACTATCTGTTCCATGACCTCGTGGATATTTATTCCAGCCTTTGCGGAAATACACGGAGCGTCCTCTGCGGGAAGTCCGATAATATCCTCTATTTCGTTTTTCACCCTGTCGGGGTCGGCGCTGGGAAGGTCTATCTTGTTGATGACAGGAACTATTTCAAGTCCTGCATCAAGTGCAAGATAAGTATTGGCAAGAGTCTGGGCTTCTATTCCCTGGGAAGCATCCACCACAAGCACAGCGCCCTCACACGCCGCAAGCGAACGTGACACCTCATAGTTAAAGTCAACATGACCGGGAGTGTCGATAAGGTTGAAGATATATTCCTCTCCGTCATCGGCATTATAAACGAGAGTAACGGCATGAGCCTTTATTGTTATGCCCCTCTCACGTTCAAGCTCCATATTGTCAAGAAGCTGATCCTCCATATCCCTTATGGCAACGGACTTTGTCTGTTCAAGTATCCTGTCCGCAAGGGTAGACTTTCCGTGATCTATATGTGCAATAATACTGAAATTCCTGATTTTTGATTTATCTGCTCCCATTTTACCACCTGCTTTATATTTATTCTGTTTATTATAACATACAAGACCTTATTTTGTAAATCTCTTTTATTTCCGCACCATGGAAATCAAGTTTCTAATAAAGAAATTTAATGATCCAAAATTCTTAAAATATGACGTGGTTCAAGCAAACAATCAAGCATAATTTTAGAAAT
>DBWG01000144.1:0-5545 GCA_002308635.1 Ruminococcaceae bacterium UBA1244
TACGAAATGGGCGACGACAAATACAATGCTCTTTCCGATGACGAGAAGAAAAACCATGCCGACATACTCACCATTCTTATGCAGGGCAACGGACATGCGGTAATGCTGATGGAAACCTTGATTGCGAAAGCTTCTGATACCGCAGATAATACCTGGATGGATCGTATATCTGATTTTGACACACTGAAAGCAAACATCAAAAAAGATAACCCGAATCTTACCAGCGAGATGGACGTAAATGCCGAACTCGACAAGAAGTATTATGACACGGCAATGAAACTGATCAGCAAACAGGCGGCACTTATCGAAAGCTTGGGAAATGATGAAAAGAACGCCGAGGTTGAGAACAAGCTGAACAACAAAGAGGATAAGTCCGAAGAACTGAAAGAAAAGCTTGCAGGGCTGGGTAAAGATATTTCAGATGAAGAGGCGGCAGATATTGCCAGTGATGTGCTGGAAGCTGAAACGGATATGCTCAGCGGAGGCGAAGCCTTGGAAAACATCATTATGACGGAATACCTTGACGTTGTCGAATACAACAACGGGAGTTTGCTTGATTTTCTTTTGGGTGATGCGGGTTACTCCGAAGAAAATATCCGCAGTTGGTATCCGATTGCTGCATCGTTCTCCGAAGGTCAGCTCGCTGCTATTGATTTCCTGTCTTTGAGGGACTTGATACTGGCCGCAATAACAAATGAAGACGGCTATAAGGATCCCGGTGTGGCTGAGCTTAGTACCGCATCCGTGTATCAGGATGTTGACAGGGCTATCTATGAACCGGGCGGTGTTGCGCTGACGAATGCGGCACTCCGTGCGAAAAAGACCGCAAATGAAGACTTTGATAACACATCTTTTTCATTGAGTAACCTGGGCATTATCTTATGGGCTTGTACAGGTGCAGGAGCGACTGCGGCTGGAGCTACACTGATTGCCGCTAAGGTGATTGGAAAAATGAAACCGCCGGCGGATCTTGTAAACCGTGTTAATGAGCTTACCGATAAAATACTGAATGCAAAAGGTGTTATGGAAATAACCTATACAGATCCTTTCTACATCCAGCATCCCTATTACGTTGATACGCTTCAAAGATCCGCAATTAATAATATCGTCAGAAATACAGAAGAACTCAGACCTCTGAAGGAACAGCTGGACGCTGCACAAGCACAGATCGCAGCAAAATCCACTTTTTGTAAATATTTGTCGGCAGGCTTTGCGGTTGTAACTGTAATACTCGCCGGTTATTCAATATACACTACCGTTACCGAAATGCTCGATTACTACAAGGTCACATTTACTCCCATACCGAAATATATCGTTGAAGAGACTGATATTACCACAGATGTAAACGGTCAGATGGTAGTCATCAAAAATCAGACCGCCTATTATAAAGTTGTTCCCTGCAACCGCAAGGAAGGCAGCAGCGATATAGAAAAGGATAATTTCAAGGTGCTTGGTACTTCAAATGACCTTAACGGCGACGTAGGCAAACAGTGGCTCTCGCTTTACAGCGTGAAATATAAATTCGGCAATCCTATTCTTGCGGATTCGCTGAAGGTAGTCAAGGGCACTTCCAATCTCCCGAGCGGATATGAAACAGGTATTCATCGTTTCGGCGAAAAACCGGCATTCAATCTGACATCCAAATACTACTGCTATAACGATGATGTGAAGGGCACTTATGTGTACTTCAAGAATGAAAAAGAAACCGTTGCGGCTATAGTTATGGAGGCAGAGGCTACACAGACCGATAAGACCGAAGCCGACAAAAAAGACGGAGAAAAAAACACAGGTTCCACGTTCTCTGTCGGTTCTCTTGCAATAGGCGCAGGAGCAGGCTTGCTGATCGGAATGGCTCTGTCCGTCCTTATCATCCTGCCGCGTCTGAAAAAGAAAAAAATCGACGAGGCGTAATTTCAGCCGAAATGAACGGGTGAGTTTTCTGCTGAAATGCATCAGAAACCAGTAAAAATACGCAGGCTTTGCGTTCATAACGATCTGTATAGCCTGCGCTTAAAAAATCACTTTTAAAGGAGAGAATAACATCATGAAAAAAGCGTTTTCAATGATGAGCATTATGCTGTCAGGTGCAATGGTACTTGCTGTTGTGGCACCTGCACCGGTGAGTGCGGTGAATGATGCCATCGAAAAAAGAAGCGTGACAGCTTATCTTTTCAACAAGGATGACAGTAAAGAGTTGGAGTGCCTGTTTACCTCTGCACTTCCCGATGTGCCGTATATTGATGCGGCTGATTATCTTAATGTCATCTACACAACACCATATACCGAGAGCAAAAACGCTGACGGCACCGTTACTGTGTCCTGCAAGGATGCAAGCATGACCATTGATGCGGAAAATGACACGATCTATTTTGACGTGTTCGAGAGTTTTGTTTCACAGCCTACGGCAGCGAACGGAACTTTGTTTGATGTACCGTACTGTTTGGAAGGTGACTCCGAGTATGAGGGCGAGGTAAAGAACCTGACTCTCGACCTTGGAAAATACGGACTGGATCTTATCGAAAATGACGGAAAGGCTTATTTCCCGCTGACGACCATCAGCGATATATGTGCTGTGACGTACAATTCCGCCGAATATATAAACGGCGTGATCTATTTCTTCCACTCTGTTGATATTGCCGGTATGCAGGGTACATATTTTGAAGATGTTATGGATTACAGCATCAAAACACGTACACCAGAAAATATCCGATACACCTATAACGAGCTTTGCTTTGTTATAGACAACTTTTACGGATGTCCTGCAAAGGGCCGTATCGCTTCCAGTATTGAAGAAAAGGGCTTTGACAAAACGCTTGATGAATTCAGCGACGATACCAGAACAGCCAAACAGCTTCTTGTTTCGGACAGCATGACAGATTACCTTATCGGTCTGTGCTATATTGCGGATGACTTCTTTGACGGCGGGCATACAATGATCAATCTCAGTCCCATGGTCTTTTATGGACGATTGCAAAATACCGAAATCGGTCAGGAGCTTATGAACGAAAAGTCAGACACTTCACGCCCTCATTCAAAAATGCTGACAGACTATCTTCTCCGATTCCTTTTTAATCAGATGGATACATTTAGTCTTCCGAATAAAAGATCTGCAGAGCTTGAAAAATATGAGCTTGTAAAGAGCTGGAACGAGGGTTCAGGTTCACGCTTCTACAAGGTCGGTGACACAGGTGTGTTTGTTTTTGATTCGTTTGTGAATGAAGCGGTCTATGCCTTCAAGTGGTCGCTTGATTATGCTGCCCAGAACGGAATAAAGCGTTTTGTCATAGACGTATCATGCAATATGGGCGGCAGCAGCGCCGTTATTCTTTACATGATGGCAGTCATCACCAACAATAAGTATCACGACAACAAATGGTCTCTGAGAAATCTTCAGACTCTTACAGGCAACATAAGTTCACGGACAGCCGAGCTTGATCTCGACCTTAACGGGGAAATTAACGATCTTGACAAGGATGTGGCCTATGATTTTGAATTCGCAGTGGTCACATCTAAGGTTTCTTTCTCCTGCGGTAATTTGTTTCCCGTTCTGGCAAAGGATGAGGGAATTGCTATTCTCGGCGAGAGAAGCGGCGGCGGGACATGCGGTTTGTTCGTGTTCACAAATCCGGAAGGAATGTCCTATACTCTCTCCGGATATAGTAAGTTTATCAACAAGAATAATGAAGATATTGACTCCGGTGCGCCACTTGACTACGAGCTGACAAGCAAATATGTTGATTCGGACGGAAAAGAACAGACCGATTACACCAAGCTTTACGATTATGAAAGTATGGCGGCACTTATTGACGAGTTCTATGCTTCAAAGGAAGAGTCTTCTCAGGTTGAATCTTCTCAGGATGAATCTTCACTGAATGAGCCTTCAAAAGTTGAACCGTCTCAGGAACAGCCCTCACAGCAGCCTTCGGAGCAGCAGTCCCCCATTCCGGATCCTGTACCCGATGCTGACAATGTAAAAACTGGCGACAGCACATCTGTTCTTATGATCATATTCTTTATGGTACTTGCAGCAGGTGCTTTCTGTGCGGTTACAGCTAAAAGAAAAATTTGAAAAAAATGAACCCTTGTGTTGTTTCTAAAAAAATCAGACAGGAGTGATTCTTATGAAAAAACACTAAAAATCATTACTGCATTGATATTGTGTATTTCACTGTTGATGATATCAGTGCAGGTAATGGCTGCGCCGGAGGAAAAAGTAACCAAGCCCCTTTACATCAGCGAAGTAAAGGTCGGTATGGGCGAAACATCCGAAGAGGCCGCCAAAGAGCTTTTGGCGGAGGGCTTCACCATCATTAAGGGTGACGACGGCAAGTATGCCGACCTTAACGAAAAAGCCGGTACGAGCAGCGATTTGAAAGAAGGCCCGACAAAAAAGATCGTCTATATCGGCTACAAGACCACCGATGACCCGAAACAGGCGATAACAGACCTCGCTGTTATGAACATGAACGGCGGTTACAGCGTTCAGGATTATGAAGTCCTTATTGCGAACCATCTTGAAGGCGATATCAAACCCTTTGTTGACTGCTTTATTGATGCTCTGAACGAGTACAGGGAAAACTACAAAAAGCCCAAGAATACGCTGGGTCACATCAGAGCCGATTATTACCGTAAGATGCTAAACAAGCTTAAAGATGACGATACCGGCAAGCCCCTGGGCGATCTTCTTCTGAATGAAACAAAGTACGAGATGGGCGACGAAGCCTATAACGCTCTCTCTGACAAGGAGAAGCAAAAGCACGCCGATATTCTTACCCTTCTTATGCAGGGCAACGGCAGAACTGTTCTGCTGCTCGAAAGCCTTGTTTCAAAGGCCACCGACAGCGCCGATGACACATGGCTCGACCGTTTTGTAAGAACGGATACCGAGGAGCTTAAGGCACAGATCAAGGAGGATAATCCGTATCTTACAACAGATTCGGATATCATGGCGGAGCTTGACAAAAAGTACAACGACACCGCAAGGAAGATATATGAAAAGTGGGACGAGTTTTACAATGTCATCAACACGCATGATGATTTGCTTAACGAGGTCGCCAATGCCGAGCAGACGGTTGATGATTCATTAGCCGAAAAAATCAAAAAAATCGACCGCGATAATCCGACTAAGGAAGATAATGAGAATATTGTCAAGGGCTTTGGAGCAGGTGTCGATTATGTAAGCACAGTTAAGAAGCTTGAAAAGGTCACGGTCGTTGACTACATCAGCGAGATCGAATATAATGACGGCGCACTGATTGACTTCTTTGAACGTGACAGGAATGTCTTTGAGGGCGATGGCATCCGTTCTCTTTATCCGATGGTTGCATCGTTATCGGCAGGTCAGATAGCAGGACTTGATTTTCTTTCGATCACGGATCTGTTTACAATGGCACTGACCAAGAAGGACGGATATAAAAATCCGGATATTGACGAAATGCCGGTGGCTTCTTTCTTCCAGGATGTTGACCGTGAGATATATGAGCCCGGCGGCGTTGCACTGACCAATGCAGCTCTCCGTGCAGGAGCGACTGCTAAGGACGATGAC
>DBWG01000144.1:5559-15320 GCA_002308635.1 Ruminococcaceae bacterium UBA1244
GACTTCATTTAAAATTCATGAATTCCGTTGAACCGGCAAAAGATGCTTGGTTTAACTCGTTTACCACTTATGATATCGACTGTTTTGATGATGCGGCCAGTGCGGTTTCGGAAAATGTTGACACGGACGCACTTTGGGACAAGGCTATGGGTTATGCCACAAAATCCAAAGTGGCTTATTATTTTTCGATCGGGTTCACGGTGATCGGGGTATTGCTTGCGGGTTACTTTATCTATACCAACATCACCGAATTGATCGATTACTACAAGGTCACATTCACTCCTATTCCAAAGTATATTGTTGACGAGGCTGATATTACTCAGGAGATCAACGGCAAGACGGTAGTTATCAATAACCAGACAGCATACTACAAGGTCGTTCCCTGCAACCGTAAGGAAGGCAAGAGCGATACAGAAAAGGATAATTATAGAGTCCTCGGCACATCAAACGACCTTAACGGCGATGTCGGCAAGCAGTGGCTCGCTCTTTACAGCGTGAAATATCAATATGGATGTCCTATCCTTGCTGATTCCCTCAAGGTAGTCAAGGGTTCAGACAAACTCCCGAGCGGATATGAAACAGGTATCCACCGCTTCGGCGAAAAACCGGCGTTCAACCTTACATCAAGATACTACTGTTATAACGATTACGTTAAAGGTACTTATGTGTACTTCAAGAATGAAAAAAACACCGTTGCGGCTATTGTTATGGGCTCAGAAGAAAAAACCACCGAAAAGACTATACTCGACTATAATTCCGGAGATAATACCACAGGTTCATTCTTCTCTGCCGGTTCTCTTGCGATAGGTGCAGGTATTGGTTTACTGCTTGGCGCAGGTATCGCTGTATTGATTTTCCTGCCCATTATGAAAAAGAAAAAAGAACAGCAGATCGCTGAATAAATCAAAACGATAGCCTGAGGAGGCCGATCTCCTCAGGCATCCGAAACCAAATCTGTCACCGGTTTGGCTTCGGATGCCTGAGATGCAAATATAATAATCGAAGGGTGTGATTTTTTATGAAGAAAATAAAACGGTATAGGAAAGTATTACCGTTGATGCTTATTATGCTGCTTATTATGCTGCTTATTTTCAATATAACGTCCAGCGGAACACTTACGATCTCTGCCGATGCAAAGGATTATGGCAGCGGCTCACAAATTTATGTAGGAGACCTTAAGGTAGGTGATATCATCGGCGAGGGCTCGGTTCTCTATCCCAGTATGGAGGAGCGCATGGGTGTTACAACAGCAGAATTGAATGTTGACGGCGAAGAGTTCAAGATCAGGCAGTCATCTAAAGATACATATACCACTGACCGCACTCTGCGTGTTGACAGCATAAAATACAGCGTCTATTCAAAAAACATCTGCGCCTACGCACTGAAAACCTACGACGATGAAGAATATAATGCTCAGAAAAAATACAAAAGCAATTCTCATATCTATGTCGGGGATATGAAGATCGGCGACATTGTCGGCGCAGGCGCAACTCTTCATACTTCCAGTGACGGCAGCGAGTATTCTGCATTTGAAGTCTATATTGACGGCAGCTCATCAAGAGCTAATGACAGCTATTTTGAATGGAGTCCGTCGTTACCCATGAGGCTTGTTTCGGCAGAAAGGGACTATTACAGTCCCAATAAACTTATCATGAAGTTCGAGACCTTCTATGCGGATGGCGAGGTCGGTTCGGAGGCTTCACTTTGCGCCGCATTGAACCGTGACGAAGTGATCGTTTTGGCAAATAACATCGAGCTTTCCGACTGCTTTTTTGTCAGAGACGGAAAAGAACACACCCTCGACCTGAACGGCTACACGCTGTCCCGCAATATGGAAAGCAAAATTGCGACAGGCCATGTGTTTCAGGTCAACAAGGGTTCAAAGCTGACAATAAAGGATTCAAGCACTGACCATTCCGGACTTATTACCGGCGGTTTTGCGCCGAATGGCGGCGGTGCATATATAGACGGCGAACTGATAATTGATGGTGGAGTTATTGCCGGCAATACAGCCGACAACGGCGGCGGCCTGTTTGTCAGAGGTGGCTCCGTGACGATCAATAAAAATGCAGTTATCGAAGATAACGTATCAAAAAACGGCGGCGGTATCTATATCACCGAAAACGGCACTGTTACCCTGAACAACGGCAGCATAGAAAACAATAAAAGTTCGGATAACGGCGGCGGTATCTATAATCTCGGTAAGCTTAATGTTAAAGGCGGAACAGTCAGCTCAAATATTGCCGATCAGTCCGGAGCAGGTATCTGGTCAAAGGGTACGGCTGACCTGAAAAAAGCCGAAATAGCCCGCAACAATAACGCCGAAAACGGCGGCGGCATTATCAATTACGGTACGATGACTCTTAGCGGCTGCACTATCGCAGGCAACAGTGCAAAAAGCAGCGGCGGCGGAATGATGCTTGCCGAAGGGTCAAAAACCTCATTCAGAGATAATAACGGTATAGGTCAAAATTACGCACAAGACGGCGGCGGTATCTGTGTAAAAAAATGTACTTTTGAGATGGAGAATACTGCGCTTGAAGGAAACATCGCATCCGGTTCGGGCGGTGCATTGTGGCTTGACAGCGGTACATCCGTTGAACTTGTAAATGTAAATATCAACAGTAACAGCAGCACATCAAACGGCTCAGGAATATATACCAAAGGCACGCTTTCCCTTGCCGACTGCAAAATAAACGGCAACACAGGCGGCAGCGGGGTCTACTTCGATTCCGACAATAAACTGACGCTGAAAAATACGTCAATATCCGGCAATGCCGGAGGCGTTTATATGAACGCAGGCAGCATGATACTTGCCGGAGGCAGGATCACTGTCGATGAAAACATGAAGGACAGTGCATACAGCAATATCACCTTCAAAAGCTTCAAAAAAATCAAGGTCACCGGAGAGCTGTATCCTGAGAGCAAAATAGGCATAACACCGCCTGCCAATTGGGAAAACCGTGATCTGACCGAAAACTACAGCGACTTTAACGAAGCAAATGCGGATAACTATTTCTTCTGCGACACAAGTAATTACAGGATAAGTCCCGAAGAGGAATATCCCGAAGCACAGCTTGTCAAAAGGCTGACATCCACAGCAAATGGATATAAGGTGAAGGTGACGGTCAAGGTCACTAATGACGCTGACTGGTGGGACGAGGCTTACCTTTATTTCTATGTAAAGGATAATTACGGACAGGACAGCGAAAGATTTCTGAAAAGCTCTCCGGATTTTCACAAAAAAATTGACAGCAGTGATGACTATTATGAATATGAGCTTGACTGCGGCACTTCCTTCCCCTCTGCCGTGACCTTCCGCACAAAGTATGGCACAGCGGGATCGTGGCGTGATTTCGAGGCTGATGTAAAGCTCTATATCAACGGAGTAAACTGCTGCAGCAGGCACTGCATACATAATGTATACGGCGTAGAAGCAAAAGAAACGAAGATCAATATTCCTGCCGGAAAATACCCTCGTCCGTTTGTCGAGATAGATCAGAAAAACGAGGTAGATCCTCAGAAAGACGAAACAAAATATATCAGTATAACAGCAGTAGATCAATACGGTGTAGGATGGGGATTTAACAGCAGTGGTGCGGTCAAAATGGAAAACCTTTCCTTCCCCAATAATGACACCTGCGAGAAAGCTGATGAAACGGGAATGAAATGGAAGGTGGATACTTCTCTTGAAACGGATCATTTCAGTGAGTATAAGCTGACACTCGGCTCTGGCAGCGATGAAACTGAGGTTACAAGAATCATCCCCGTGCATTTCTCGTTCCCTCTGCATCTGACCGTTATGATAGACGGAGAGACCGTACTGACAAAAACAGGCCACGCCAATGAGAGGATTCAGATAAAGAACTACCCCTGCAAGGCAGGATATTATATCAATAATTATGTTGCGAGCGGTGCCTGCTTTATCGAGTCAAATGACGACGGCACATATACCTTTGCGTTCGGCAAGGAGGATATCGTCCTGACAGCCTCTCTCAAGGGTATCAGATATACGATAGAATTCGAGAAAAACGGCGATCCGCTGATGGATGGCAAGGATGTTACCTGCGTTATGGTCTCAAAGACCCTGACCTACGGCAAGACGGCTGTGGCTCTGCCAAAATGCTACTACAAAAGAGAAGGATATACCTTCACCGGTTGGAATACAAAGGCTGACGGTACGGGTACTAACTATGCAGACAAGGAGAAGGTAAAGGATCTTACCACCGTTCCGAACGATGTTATTCATCTGTATGCCCAGTGGAAGCTTACCTCTCCCCCAACTACGTCATCCATATTCTCTGAAGGAAATCTCGTTATATATATAGGCTGTGCAGCTATATTTATTTCGGTTATCACAGCGGTGATCTATTCTGTAAAAAGGAAGAAAAGCCGCAGAGCTGAAAAATAGGAGGAATCAACATGAAAGCTAAACTGATATTCAAAAAGATCGCCGCCTTTCTGCTCTCATCTGTAGTGATAATAACCACATCGGCGATTTCCGGCATAAACGTGTCTGCGGCAGACATTAAGGTAGATTCTCCCGAAGCCCTGCAAAGCGCCATTGACTCAGCAGGCACGGACACGGCAGCTTTTACGCTCACAGCGGATATCAATGCAAACAGCAGTATTGTTATCGGAGAAGGTCAGAATATCACCATTGACCTCGGTGGATTCACTCTCGCCAGAAGTCTTGATTCACCCGAAGCAAAAGGCAGCGTTATCATCGTTGAGGGCGGCAGCCTTACAATAAAGGACAGCTCACAGGAGCATACGGGTTGTATTACCGGCGGCTCTTCAACGGATTTCGGCGGAGGAATATGCTGTCTGAAAAAGGATAGGATTCCTTCAACTCTGACCCTGAGCGATATCACATTCAAAGAGAATAAAGCCGGCTCGGGCGGTGCCGTTTATACTGACAGCGGCTGTACCGTGACAGTCAGCGGGTGTACTTTTGAAGGCAACAGCGCCGAAAAAGGCGGTGCTGTTGCAGCTATGGGCGATGTTACGCTCAATGCCTGTACCGTAAAGAATAACAGGGCTGAGCTTTACGGCGGCGGTATCTATGTAAATACCAAAGATAAAGATAAGGTAACAATCAAGGGCAAGACCGTTTTCAGCAGTAATTCATCAGGAACGGACGGCGGTGCTGTCTATGCGGAAAGCGGAAAGCTCATTGTTTCGGATACATCCTTTACGGACAATCAGGCTGTTGTATCGGGCGGTGCTGTCGTGACAGCCAAAACGGCGGAAGCAGAGCTTTCAAAATCAGCTTTCAGCCGTAACAAGTGCAGCCAAAACGGCGGCGCAGTTCTCAATGAAGGAAGTCTGCTCTTGAAGGAAATCAGCCTGACAGATAACAGTTCAGAATACGGCGGCGGCATTTACAACAGTGGTTCAATCACCGTAACAGGCACAGAAATTACCGGAAATACCTGCACCGAAAAGGGCGGCGGCATCTTTCAGAACGATGGCGCCGTTACCCTCGGCGGAGGTCTGACAAAGATAAAAAGCAATACAAAAAATGATGATGAAAACGATATTTCATTCGGCACTTTTTCAAAGATCACCGTAACAGGCAGATTTGAGCGAAGTACACGCATAGGCATGAGCATTTCCGACCTGCAGACAGAGATCACCACCGGTTACGGAAAGAACAATACCGTTTCTGCCAATAACTACTTTTTTGTAAACAACGAAGAATACCGCATTTCCCCTGACAGCAAAAAAACAGAGGTGGTCGTTGAAAAAGACCCGAACAGCATCAGGAATACTACAAAAACTCTTGTGGAGGTCTATGCGGGCGAAAAGCGCACTTCAAAAAATGAATACAGCACACCTGCGGACGCATGGAGCAAAGCCGTTAGTTCAGCAGCTTCTGACAAAGAGACCGTTATTACACTCGGCGGCGACTGGGTACTCAGTGAAATGTCAGAGATAGGTTCAGAAAAACATATCACTATCGACCTCAACGGACACTATATAAAGCGTGATCTGGACTACGACAAAAAATCCAAAGGAGGATTGTTCACTGTCAAAGACAAAGCTGTACTGACCGTAAAGGACAGTTCTCCCGAGAGCGCAGGCTATGACGGTATACGAGGCGGTGTTCTGACAGGAGGAGCAAGCTCGGATACCGGCGGCTGCTTTGAGATAACCGAAAAAGGAAAGGTCATTATGAACGGCGGTACGATCTACGATTGCATTACCGACGAAGACGGCGGAGCGGTAAGGATCGCTGACGGTGAATTTACATTGACAGGCGGAAGAATATACCACTGCCAGACCATCGACAGCGCCGACAGCTGTAACGGCGGAGCGATCTTCCTTGACAAAGGAACCGTAAGGCTTACTGACTGTACGGTAGAGAATTGCAGCAGCGAAGACCACGGCAGAGCAATCTATTCGGACGGCGGAGAGATATATCTTAAAAAGGTCACCTTCTCAGGCAACCAATGCCGTGACTACGGCGGTGCAATATGTCTTTGGGATGAAACACTTCTGGAGGCACGCAACTGCAGGTTCTCTGATAATAAGACAGAAGAGGACGGCGGCGCAGTCTATGTTGAAGATGCACCTGCGGATCATAAGGCGATACTGTTTGATAACTGTATTTTCTGCGGCAATCGTGCCGACAGGGACGGCGGTGCGCTCTTTGTCTGCGATGACGGCGTGGCTCTTTCAAACACTGAAATAACCAAAAACTCCGCAAAGAAGCGGGGCGGCGCAGCCTTTGTCGATGCCCGCTATGGTATCACGGTCAGGGGACTTGTCACCATAAAGAACAACACCTGCGACGACAACAAGTCTATGGCAAATCTTACGCTTGAGGACGGCACCTTTGACGAAGCCAAGATTATGAATGCAGGTCTTTACAAGGGATCCCGTATCGCTATAGGAACTACTGCAAGCAGCGGAAAAACCTATCTTTCAACCAGCGATTTCAGCAGGTATCAGACAAGGTATTTCAGCGCCGATGAAGGAAAGCTGGAATTTTCAAAGTACCTTGTAAGATATTCTCTGCTTACAACATCGGCTTCAATCTTCGGCAACGGTAATATGGCGGCAATAATTTGCATAGGAGTATTCTTTCTTGTGCTGACCGTTATCGTTATTGCCGTAAAGAAAATAAGTATGCACAGGACTGCTCTCAAAGAGAAATTGTCCGGCGAAAAAGACGGAGAAGGAGGCGAAAAAGATGATAAGAACTAAAAACAGGACACTCAGGAGGCTGATAAAATTTCTTCTGACCTCAATATCTCTTCTTCTTGTGCTGTGCTTTCTGACACAGGGACCGATTCATACCATTGAAAGAGTATTCGCAGCAGAAAGGATCCTCTACCTCAAGGAAATAAAGATATTTGAGGCTGACAGTGAAAAAGAAGCCCGCTCGGCATGTGAAAAAGAAGGCTTTACGTTTGTTGGAAAGGATCTGAATTCCGGTACCGGTCATGCTTATGTCTGTATCGGCTACAAGACTACGGAAAACAGAGATGAAGCACTGTACAAGATANNAGATATCTCTGCTCGATATGAACGGCGGCTTCCAGATAAGGAACTATGAAGAAGCGTATGAAGAATTCCGGAAGTTAAACTATTCTACAGCAGAAACGATGCAGATGGCAACTGCGGAATTCATAGACAACTATAACAAAGGAAGTCCCAAAGCGTTGGATGCTTATAACGGACTGAATCTGCTCTCTGTGCCCGAAGCCGGCGATATGAAATTCGGCGATTATGTTGTCAAAGGAAAAACTTCAACGGATTTCTATTCAAGAGTACTGACCCAGTCAAGCAACGCAGCTATAAATTCGATCATCAGTCTTCTCTATGCAGGACTCGCCCCCTATGAACCCGAAACGGACGATGACGAAGAACCGCAGCAGGCAGCAACATGGGCTGAGGAAATGGCTGACAGTTCTTTGTGGGATATTATTGACAGCGATGATCTTTCTCAGGACGAGAAAGACAGGCTTTACCGTCAGTACGGCGATGACGCAAAAGCACTCTTCAAGCAGATGCAGGAGTTCGCTGCAAACTTTGAAAACGGTATGGCAACCTATAATGAAGAGGATATGCAAAAAGGTTATCAGGTGACAGCCTTGAAGAGACCGTTGATAATATGGATGAAATAAAACAGTCCGATGGAGGTCTCCTTTATATCAATGCCTACAAGATGCTCAACGAATATGATGCCAATTCCGATATGCCGCTCGGAGAATGGATAGTCGAAATTGGCAAGCAGACCAGTGAGGAGGTCGATCTTGCTCAGATATATCCTATGATAGACGTTATGAGCTATGCACAGGTCAGGATGACAGAGCTTGCGGGATTTGTTCCGTGTGCATCCGGCCTGAGCGAGAACGTCCACAGTGAGGAATACCAGAAAATTCTGAATACCGCCGCCAATAAGCTCAAGGAGCTGATCGGCAATGATTCTGTCTCTATCTGGACGAATACCGACCCCGATTTTGCAAAGAGCAATGTCGCTTTTACGTCCTTTGCTATCCGTCAGAGTGCTGCTCAGGCGATGCTGAACGGTGAGGCCAACGACAGCTTTAAAGAAAAAAAGGAAACAATAGAAACAGTCTTCAAATGGTTAGGAGTTGCTTGCTCGGCGGCAACGGTTCTTGGCTTTGTAGGATGGGTTGTCGGCGGAGTGCTGCTTAAGATCGCTGAATGTGCAGTTGTTTCCTGCCTGATGAGCGTTGCGTCAACGATGGTGACGATCGGCTCCTGCGTCTTTAAATACGCAGGATATGTCGGATTGGGCGTGTTAGGTCTTACACTGCTTTTCTATTGCTTCTGCGTTATCAGGGAAATGATCGAGAAAAACGAAGCAAAAGATTACACCACTATTCCGGATTATGTCATAGATGCGGTAAAGGTAAAAGACGGCTATTCAAACGTGAAATATAAGGCGGTAATGAATAACAAGGGAAAGATAGCCGACCTGAACGCATATAAGGGCTTCAACGGCTGGGTATGTATGTACACCTCTACCGATGCACGTGTCGGAAGTCCTATCCGTGCCGACGAAAACGGCAGTATATTCAATATAATTTACGGCGACGCTAACAAGCCCGATGACTGCGACTGCGCTAATTTCTTCGGTCAGGTCACTCCGGGCAACTGCAACACTAACCAAAAAGAAGATGATGTCGGCGGTATCTATATCAATTACTACACCGAAAAATCTCTGAAAAACCGTACAGCCTCAACTGACGATGACACCAAAACCGATGATAAAGACAAAGACAAGGACAAAGATAAAAACACCAAACAGTATTATAACGATATCATAGTCAGGTCGGCTAAAACGGAGGCTCTTGCAAAAAGCAAGATCACAGTTGAGGGCTATTATATCTGGGATCAGAACCTTTCTCCTGATGTCAGAGCAGGCGGAAAATGGGAGGACGGCGGTCAGTATACCTATATCGGCTATTCCATCACCAACGATCCCAAACAGGCGATCAGGGATATACGTGTTGCGACCTTTACGCCGGGCGGACAGATACAGTTCGGCGATATCACCTACGGCTGTGCAGGAACATTGGGATATCCGGCATCGAGCAAGGAAGAAGACGGCAATATGCCGCAGAATCTTGACGGACTGTTCATTACCCGCAATGAAAAAGCAGGAACTCCTATAGAAGTGGGCAGGCTCCATCTTGTAAGCAATTTTGCCGACGCAGAAGATGGCTGGGAGGCAGTAACGACCTTCAGCGGTCTGACCTATAACTTCAACACCACCCGTTATA
>DBWG01000039.1 GCA_002308635.1 Ruminococcaceae bacterium UBA1244
AATGCCAACAGGCTTGTATACTGGGGTGAAAGCCATGATACGTGGTCAAATGATCCATCTGGCAACGGCGGAAATGGAAATTACTACAGCTACAGCAATCTTACCGATCAGAATATTGTTGACCGTGTCTATGCCGTTGTGGCAAGCCGTTCAAGCGCAACATCTCTGTATTTTTCAAGACCGAGCGAAATAATAAAGGACAATATCCATGCCGGCGTAAAGGGCAGCACACACTTTACAAGTCCGGAAGTTGCACAAGTCAATATCTTCCACAATATTTTTGCAGGACAGTCCGAAAAATGTTCAAATTCCGGTAATATAATTTATACCGAAAGAGGTACAAAGGGCGTTGTTATTGTCAATGCGTCCAAGAACGGCGGTTCTGTCAGCGTAAACTTAAAGGCAAGCAAAATGGCTGACGGTACTTATACCGACCAGATCTCCGGAAATACCTTTACCGTTGCTGACGGATATATCTCCGGTACTGTCGGTTCAACGGGTATCGCAGCAGTTTATAATCCCGATGATACCGAGGAACCTCACATCAATGTAAGCACTCTCTACTTCAAGCCTAACAGCAACTGGAAAAAGGACAGCGCACGTTTTGCTATGTATCTCTTTAACGGTTCCGGTGATACTGCATGGGCTTCTATGTCCGACCCTGACGGCGACGGCATATATGAAGCTGCTGTTCCGACAGCAAAACAGTGGACGAATGTTATTTTCTGCCGTATGAATCCCTCCACTGCCGAAAACAACTGGGACAATAAGTGGAATCAGACCAATAACCTTTTCCCCGAAGGCAATGCAGACTGCTACGCTATCGCAGACGGACTTTGGGATGAAGGCGAGTCCACCGCCAAGGGCACATGGAGCAGGGTCGGCACTGTCTGCGAACACTCCGAGGCTGCTCCCGACTGGATATGGTCAGGAGATTTCAGCACAGCACGTGCAGCATTCTCATGTGTTGAATGTGGTGAGCCGATAGAAACACTTGATGCCGCTGTTTCTGTTTCACTTGGTGACGGCACCTGTACTTATACGGCTTCTGTGACAAGAGACGGTACACAATATACAGACACCCAGACAGTAAATGATGTTACAGCGGAGCTTCTCAGCAAGTGTGAAGCATATCAGAAGCTTTCTGACAACAATACCAAAGAGATTTACAGAAGACTCCTTACATTTGCAAAAAGCGCTGTCAGGGGTGAACAGACAAGCTCAGTCTTTACGTATGTACCTGATTTCAAGACGAGCTGGACTGCTGAGGATCTTGGTCTGAGCTCAACCGCAACATATCAGGAAGGATATGATGCGGTCAATGCAAAGGTCAATGAGAATTTCACCGAAAATGTAAATAGGATCAACAATGCAATAAAAGCACTTTTGGCAGACTGCCCCTATGAGTTCTATTGGTATGCTAAATCAAAGGGAATCGGTTATAGCGGCTCGTCAAGCGGTATGCAGGCTTCTATAAGCGGAAGCAAATGGACGATCACTCTCACAAACGGAAAGCCCGAAATATATGCCTCTATGAGGGTCTCGCTCCATTATCAGGGCAGTACAACGACTTCATTTGATACTGGCGCTATGAAAGCTGTCAACAATACCGTTCCGGCAGCGGCACAGGCTATTGTTGCTCAGTATGCAAATGCTACGGATTACGCTAAGCTGCAGGGCTATGCCGATGCGATCTGTCAGGCTACGGATTATAATAACGATGCCGCACAGGGAAATGTTGATCCGTATGATTCCGATCCCTGGCAGCTCGTATACGTCTTTGACGATAACGATGATACAACCGTCGTATGCGAGGGCTATTCAAAGGCATTCAAGTATCTTTGCAGCCTTACAGATTTCAGCAGCCCTCTTGTAAAATGCTACCTCGTTTCAGGAACACTTTCTTCCGGTAACGGAGACGGCGGAGCGCACATGTGGAATGTTGTGACTATGGAGGACGGAAAAAATTATCTTGTTGATGTTACTAACTCAGATGAATGTTCAGGCAGGACGACCAATGCGTTTGTCCTTAACGGCGGAACGCTCAACGGCGGCTGGTATCAGGTGACTAACCGTGAATATGAAAGCGATAAGATGTTCTTCTGTTACGACGATGGAACAAAGGCACTCTGGGGCGACAGTATCCTCACTCTGAGTGATACAAATTATGCTGAGCCTGAATACTTTACCGTCACATGGCAAAACTACGACGGCACAGTGCTTGAAACAGACAACAATGTGACCGCAGGCACAATGCCGAGCTATGACGGCTCAGAACCCACAAAGCCCGCTGATGCAAATTATACCTATACATTCTCAGGCTGGTCTCCTGTTCCTGCTGAGGTAACGGCAAACGTCACCTACACTGCGGAATTTGAGGCAGAGGAGAAACCTGTCATCAATGTATACTTCGATAACTCCGTTTATAACTGGGACAATGTTTATGCTTACATCTACAACGATAGCGGCAGCTATGCAAAATGGAATACAAGCCCAGCAATGGAGAAATTCTACGGCAATATCTACAAGATCGTTATTCCCGAAGATTACGAAACAGGCAGGATAATTTTCAAGGACGCATCAGGAAATCAGTATCCTGCTGCAAACGACCCCGGTCTGGAAATCAACAATGCTTCCATGTTCTGTAATTCCTCAAATGATTGGTACGAAACAGGCGGAATGTTTGCTTCTCTTGCCGATGGTACAATCTTTGCAGGAGACCTTAAACTTACGCTGTACGCTGACGGTCTTACTGATACAACATTTACAATAAACGGTTCAGCACAGCCGTTTGTCTGCGGAACAACATTCACTGTCCGTGACAAAAATGTTCAGGCAGGAGACTCACTCACGGTTACTCTTAATGCAAAGACCGCAAACGGCGATGATGTCACCAGTACTTATACCTATAACAAGGGTATCAAGGTCTATTTCGACAAGCCGTCCGAGTGGAGCGGTGCTTATGCTTATGTTTTTGAATCCGAAAACGACCATAAAATGTCAGAGTGGCCGGGTGAAAAGATGACCTACAATTCGGATTCCGGTCTTTATGAGTATATTGTAACAGGTGAATTTGTAGAAAACGGTATCGCTATCTTTACAAGCGACAGCAGTCAGTCACCTGCAAACAGATATCCTCTCAGCAAGTCGGGAATATATCTCAATATCAGCGGCAAATCCCACAAGCTCAGCAAAACCGGCAGTGATTATACATGGAAAGCCTATCCGCTCACTCTCAAGAACGCCTCTGTCGTTCTCGACAACGCTTCATTCGATTTCGACGGCGAAGAAAAGACCGTTAATTATTCAGTCGTACTTGACGGAGAGACTCTCATAAAGGATACAGATTATGTTATCGAGGGCGATGCCTCTGCTGTCAGCCCCGGCACATACATCATAAAGGCAAAGGGTATCGGAGATTATTCCGACTATGTTCAGGCAATATGGACGATAGCTCCGGCGAATATAACCGTGACTGTTGACGGTAAGCAGGTAGAATGCGGATACAGGGATGTACTTACTGTTACCGCACCCGAAGCTCCCGAAGGAATGGTATTCTCACACTGGGAGGTCAACGGAAAGACAGCAAGCTACTCTTCAA
>DBWG01000131.1 GCA_002308635.1 Ruminococcaceae bacterium UBA1244
GACGTAATGAAGGACGAATAACCGCCCCTGTTGCCCCATATGTGCCGATATGAGAGATTGAATCCGCTCCAGTCGAAAAAAGTACACCCTTCCACCCAAAAGGCTTGAATCAGGCGATTTGAGCCTTTTGGGGCGGATAGAATGGTAAATATTCAATTTTGATTGATGCCATTAATCACATCTTTATACTCTATAAATTGAGGCTGTATCCTCCATATCATTTACTGCAATAAACCAACCAAATTTAGATGATACAATATAAAAGTCTTTCATAAAAGTCACTCCATTCAAAACTGTAACCATTTCATCAATCTCACTTTCATATACCGCATACATAAGTCGTATGAAATAATATGTGCGTAATAATATTCGCCCTGATACTTTAGCACAAAAATGCTGACTCTATTGGGAAGCATTTTCGCAGTTTTATTTACAAACATAATCATCGATATGAAAATCGCAATAATTTCTTGATTTATTATACATCTTATGTTATGATTGGTATAGTATTTTGCACATAAATCGACAAATTCATATTTTTTCTTTCGGGCAACTTGATAAGTCAACCGTCCGTATGTTTTGGTTGGACGACTACCCGATCTTATTCCCCCGAAAAGGAGTCCTGATCATGAAAAAAGGGAAAGACATCTATACTTTTTCAGGCATTTGCAAACGTTTGAACAGCAAGGATTATAAAACCGAGGATATATTCTCTGACGCAAAGCTTCTTCTTGATATTGCAAACTGCTTTTTCGGTGCTGAAGTAGCCGTCGCAGCCGTTGAATCGGTTGCTGCTCCTCCTGTTGCGGCAGCAACTGGCATTTCCGTACTCATTGCCGATATTGCAAAAAAAGGAGTTGTCCTCGACGCGTTCAGAAGGGTATGCGACTTTTTGCACAAAGATACTCCAAAGCACAGCGGCAGCTACGAGAAAATGCGAGACGCCTATGCCCTCTTGTGCGTAGCCTCCTTCTTCGAAGCTTATGCAAAAACGGTGCCAGAAGATATAGTAAAACGGATCGGGTTGACTGCTTCCGAAAAATCAAGCATTGTTTCCGTCCTGGATACGCCAAAAGGCGCGGCTCAGAAAGTAGACCGGGAGATATGCTTTCCTGATATTGTATACGGATGCACAAAAGCATATGAACAACTAAGCAGTATGTATAAGGAAATGACCGCTCTCCTGCTTAACTTTATATCTTGTCTTTCTATTTCAGAAGACCTGAACGAAAAAGACATGTACACTCTTAATGAAACGCTCAAAGAGCTGCCCAAAAAGGCACTTGATGAGTTTAAGGATCAGTATCTGACTCTTTGTGCGGAGTTTAAAGAGTTTTACATATATCTTCAACTTGAAAAAGAGCGTGAATACAATGTCGAAGCCGATGAAAAGCACAAGGAACTGATCGAACTTCTGTTCAACTCACAAGTCTCCATGCAGGATGGCTTTGAAAAATTGGAAAACGCGATCCATTCTATTTTTGCGTGGCAAAGGGCAGAAGAGATCAGAGAGATCACAGAGCAGATCATAGCAAAGAACAAAAAAGCGGTCAAGCGTCCGATCATTGATGAAAATGACGATTTCCTGACCTATCCGAGCGTTGAAGAAGTGTTTGTGCCGCAGCACTATAAGCTTCTTGAGTACGACAAAAATATAAATATTGAGTTTGATTCCACGTGGATGCCGTACAAAGATCATAAGGATATGGAGGCATTCTGGTTAAGATACATATTGGATCCCCAAAGTACTGAGCACATAATACTTGTGTTAGGCGACCCTGGCGGAGGGAAATCGGTTTTGACTCAGATGATCAGCGCAAAAATAAGCTCCGAGGCGGAACTTGTCGTGCGTGTTCCTCTGAAAGACTATGCCGGGAATTACAACCTAAAACCCGAAGCCATTATCTGCGAACAAATCAAAGCCGACGGAAAACCATACAGAGATATTCTCAATTTGAAGTGGATCGCCGGAGAAAATCCTAATCGACCCATGACCGTTATTTTCGACGGCTATGACGAAATACAGCAGGCAACCGGTTTGTCATACGACTACTTCCTTAGCGATCTGCGTAGATTTCAAGCCGAATGCTTCGAAGATAACTGTCCAGTCAGGATTATTGTTACCAGCCGCAGAACACTGATTGACAGAGTAAGGATACCTCTGCATACGCATGTGATGTTGCTGCTCGATTTTGATGATAAGCAAAAGAATGAATGGATAGGGACATGGAACGACTGCAACCGTGACCGTCTAGCGCAGGAAGGTCTAAGCGAACTAGCACTGTCCGAAAACAATAAGGACATAGCAGAGCTGTCGGGAAAGCCTCTGCTGCTTCTGCTACTTGCGATATACGATGCGGATTTTGAAAACCATCAAAACGCTTTGCGGAACTATGACAATGATACATCCGGTGAAAGACTGAACAGAACCAGACTTTATGACGAGCTTATCCGGCGTTTTGTGCGCAGAGAGCTGGAAAAAGTAAAGCACGGGGAAGACTGCGATTATAAACAGGCTGATTCTAAAAAGAAAAAAGCTATGGAAAACACAGAGGTCAGGAAATTAGGCACAGCCGCATTGGGAATGTTTGTCAGAAGAAGGCTGTGGATAACCGTATCCGAACTGAAAGAGGATTTTAAAAAAACAGGAATAGAACAAACAATTTTTTCCAAGCAGGAAGCGCTTGACTCGGGAGAGCTGTTTTTCGGCAGTTTCTTCTTCATTCACGATTCAAGAAGCAGAAACAGCACCGATGATGCACACGGCAGAAGAGATGACGAAGCGTCATTTGTGTTTCTGCACAAGACCTTTTATGAATTTCTAGTATAATATTTTTTAAATAAC
>DBWG01000086.1:0-3082 GCA_002308635.1 Ruminococcaceae bacterium UBA1244
ACTTCCGAGCCTTTGCCAGCCATTGTTTCAAGAAGAACGATGTTGTTCATTTCAGGACGAAGAACGGCATTCAGACCTTCTGCGATCAACTCGATTCCTTTTTCTGCGCCAAGACCCGTATGAGAGCCGGGATGGAAGTTGTAATAGTGTCCCGGAACAAGCTCCATTCGCTCCATATCCTGTTTCAGCATTTCAAGCCCGTTGTTTCTGGTTTCTTCATTCGCAGAGCAGAGATTCATAGTATAACTGCCGTGAGCTACCAAAGGACCGAAATTGTTTTCTTTGACAAGTGTATTGAGCCTTGCAGCATCTTCGGGAATGATAGGCTTCGACTTGCCTCCACGGGGGTTTCTTGTGAACCATGCAAAAGTGTTTCCGCCGAAAGCAAGCATGGTTTTGCCCATGGCTTCATATCCGTTTGTCACCGAAAGATGACATCCTATGTAAATCATACGAATACCTCATTTGTTTTTGAAATGATTGTCAGACTGTCAGGTTCTACATGACAGGGAAGCAACAGAATGCGGACGCCCATGCGTTTTGCTTCTTCAAAAGCGGCGGCAAATTCAGGATCGGTGTCTGTGTTGGGTCTGACTTCTGTGATGTTGTCCATCAGAATCACAAAGGCAGCATAAGTGTGGTAGCCTTCATGGACCGCTTTTATCAGTTCACGGAGATGTTTCGTTCCTCTTTGTGTGGGTGCATCCGGGAAATAACCTATCCCGTCACGCTCCAATGTGCAGCCCTTTACTTCCATCAGATATTTCTCTGTGGTAATTCCAAAGGAACGCTCCATACAGAAATCTATCCTTGAATTGCCGTAGGTGTATTCAGGAATGACTTTGGTAAATCCCTGAGTATTTAGCCATTCGGACACAACTTTATTTGGCGCCTGACTGTCAATATTGATCAGCAGGCCGTTATCCTTGCGGACGGCGATCAGATCATAACGGGTCTTTCTGCCTTTGGAGTCGGGTTCGGTGAGATAGACTTCTGCACCGGGGAGAAGCAATTCTTTGCACCTTCCCGTGTTTTTTACATGGACCGTTTCGGCGATTCCATTAACGCTGACATTGGCAATAAAATGGTTCGGTCTGTCAATGAACAGGGCAGAAGTTATGTTATCATATTTCAAAGGACTTCACTCCTTCAGAATTTCCAGCATCTGAGCAGGGTTATCAGCCGCCTTGACCTTTTCTAAGGCTTTGATAATGATACCGTTCTCGTCGATCAGATAAGTCGTGCGTACAACTCCCATAGAAACCTTGCCGGCAGTTTTCTTTTCCTTCCACACATCGTAGCTTTGTATGACTGATTTTTCCGTATCGGAAAGCAGGGGAAAGGGAAGTCCGTATTTTTCCTCAAACCTCTTATGAGAAGCCACAGTATCCTTGCTGACGCCGATCACCACAGCGCCCTTTTCCTGAAACTGCGGGTACAGTTCTCCGAAAGCGCAGGCTTGTTTTGTACATCCTGATGTCATGTCTTTCGGGTAAAAGTAGAGTATCACCTTTTGTCCCTTGAATTCGGATAAGGAGCGTATCTTTCCGTTCTGATCGGGCAGTGAAAAATCCGGGGCTTTTGTTCCTGCATTAAGCATGGCTGTTGCCTTCTTTCAATTGTGTTTTCTACTATTATACAGCAAATGTCAGGAACGGGCAATACACAGCAAAGAGAGATAGCATGAAAAACTATCTGTTGTTTTTAACGTGAAATATTCTTTCGATTATTTTGGTTATTTGAAACTACGAAAATCAAAAAAGATATGTCCAAACACTCGGTTTATTGCCGGGTGTTTTTCTTTTTGGTTATACGAAATAACTTTATAGAGAGGAATCATGTGATAAATGATTCAAAAGAGACTGGAGATAATACATAATAATAGTATCAAAACCTTTTAAATACAATCTGGGGGTCATTATTATGAATACAATTATCATTGATGAGACTATGGTAGAAATGTTTAAGGAACATTTGCGGTTGGAAGAAAAGAGCGAGAATACTATTGAAAAGTATATTCGAGATGTAAAAGCATTCAGCAGCTATGTAAATGGTAGAACAGTTACAAAAGAAATCACGATCGAGTACAAGCAAACTCTTCTTGAAAAAGGGTTTGCTGTCAGAAGTATCAATTCGATGATAGCCTCGCTTAACAGTTTCTTTTTGTTTATAGGCAAAACTGATCTGATTATCAAGACCATAAAGGAACAACGTCAATTGTTTTGTTCCGAAGAAAAAGAGCTGTCCAAGGAAGAGTACACTCGACTTGTCAATGCCGCTAAAAGCAAGGGTAACTGGCGTCTGAGCCTTATTATACAGACGATTTGCGGGACGGGTATCAGAGTTAGCGAGCTTAAATATATCACTGTGGAGGCCGTAGAGAGGGGAGAAGCAGTCGTTCTCTGCAAGGGAAAGCGCCGCTCTGTGTTTATAGTAAAGGCACTGCAGACGAAGCTTCTGAGATATATCAAGGAACAAAAAATAAAGACCGGTTCCGTTTTCGTTACAAAAACAGGCAAACCGATCAATCGTACCAATATATGGCGAGACATGAAGAATCTTTGTAAAGAAGCTGGAGTCAATCCTCAAAAGGTGTTCCCACACAATCTCCGGCATTTGTTCGCACGGGTATTCTACGGCATTGAGAAGGACATCGCCAAGCTTGCGGATATTCTGGGACACAGCAGTATCAACACAACACGAATTTATATCATTTCTACAGGCTCAGAGCATCGTCAGCGTATGGAGGGTATGAGGCTTGTGGTATAAGAAAGAAATAGGAAGGATGGTGAGAACATAATCAATATTATGTAGTAATGTGACAGATCGACTCTAGGGTTTGTATCCTATTTCATATAAATGGTATCACAAAATTATAAAAATTTCAACCTTTTGCGAATAATTTTTACATATATTTATAAACAAACATAGAAAATCAAGCCCTGTCGACCAAATCTTTTTGAAAAAGCCGATAGAGCTTATTTGTGCTGCCTTTTTGTAGTCTTAACCATCATCAAACTTTATTATGCCGTGAGAAATATCCTGATGACTGACAAAAAGCTGCTTATTCTTACTACATAAT
>DBWG01000086.1:3110-3256 GCA_002308635.1 Ruminococcaceae bacterium UBA1244
TTGATTATGATTCATTTGCCTGTTTTTTAATAGGAATATATCTGTGGCTGAGATGTGGACGTGAAAATAAACAGCCAAAGCGCCGCTTGTGCGGCGTGATGCGGACGGTCGTTATAAAACTTTTTGCGTTCTAAGTCGGGTGCGGC
>DBWG01000086.1:3423-5051 GCA_002308635.1 Ruminococcaceae bacterium UBA1244
TCATACTGTTTTGTTCCCGGTTTGACATCGTACAGATTAACGTAGGTCTGCATATAATCTTTTACCAGCTCTTCGTATGACGCCCCCATGAGTGCCGAGAGAAGCATACAGACAGCGCCTGTCCTGTGCTCTCCTAAAACACAATGTACCACATATTTCCCGGGGTGTTCGGCAATATAGGTGACTACCTCCGCCATAGTCGTGCGGAAACGCTCACTGGTATAATCCAGGCTCATGGCCAGATAGACGGCATCTACCGTAGAGGCATAGGACCCCTGATAATCGGGATAAGCCTTGGCAGTCTCTTCGGAGTCGTAAAGATTGATGATATGGTCGATCCCGTGTTTTTTGATGCATTCATCCGCAATACTGCTTCGTCCCAGCCTGTCATTGATGGGGGAGGAGGAACGATACAGTGTATCAGGTCTGATTCCTGTGGTTGTGATTTCTCTGAAATTGACAAACTCCTCGTCCGTCTGGTCTGAACGCTTTTCCGTGATGGGCGTCAGTCCGGCAAGCTCACGCCTTAACGTATATTCCTCCAGATAGCCCGCCTTCTGCTTCATGCTTACCGTGATCAGCTCCGGATCGTCAAGCCCGTCAGACATGTTCCATACAACGGGATTTGCTTCGCTGACGATTCTCTCAGCGATCTCATAGGTTTCGGCGAAGCTTCCCATGCTGACCCACATAGCAAGTTTACCGTCTGCGGGAACAAGAAGCGGCTCGCCCCGCTTTACGTCCTGATAATCCGTCACGAAGGGCATATCTATCGTTTTCTCTCCGATGGTCACGGTAACGATATCGCCTTCCTCAAAGCCTGCGTCACGATACGCCTGTTCGTCCATGTCAATAGTCACATTTCCGTATTTATTGATGTTTTCTGCACTGATCGTTCCCTCAAGGCTCTTTTGGGGCATATTGTTGATCGTAAAGAACTCTTTGGTGCCGTCAACACGCTCTCCGTTGAGATCAATGCCGTAAACCGAAACGGCATAGTCGCGGTTCGGGTCGATCTCGCTTTTGGCAAAAACGTGATAGAATTCCATAATGGAATCATATTCCGAACCGTCCGCAAAGGTACGGGTCAGGGTAACAGGCTTTTCATATTTTTTCGTTTCATTGCCGTCCCAGACAAGATAGACAAGCTTATCCAGACGGTTCAGAAGACCTGTCTCGTTTTTCTCGGGATGAAACAGAATTTCCTCATCCTTTAACTGGTAAGGTACGACCAGTCCGGCAAGGGCAAGCTCTCCGGAATCTGTTGTTGAGAACGTGATGCCGTCTGAAAGATCCGTATCTGTTTGCAGGATATGGGTGTTGTTCAGTACAAGCTTTCCCTCAGTGCCGTGATCGGAGAGATCAGCCCTGCAGAGGATCAGCTTGTCTCCTGTTTCAGCGGAAACGATCTTTCCTTTGATCGTCTTATCTCCTACGGATACGGAAGGTTCACCGATGTCATAATAATAGGCGGTAAAGACCTCCGGGTCATCAATGTTGTAATATTTCTCGATAAAAGGCAGCTCTATGGTGAGGGATGAGCTTGTGGGACTTGCCAGGTACTCAAACATATTGACGTGGCTGCCGTTATACAGAGCGGCATCACCGCCGATAAACATGGCTCTCAG
>DBWG01000153.1:0-209 GCA_002308635.1 Ruminococcaceae bacterium UBA1244
TATGTCAAAGAGGAACAGGCAGGAAAGGAATACTATGTCCCCAAAAAAGAAAAGCTGTTAAGATACGAGGAGGATGCCTATTTTGAAAAAACCTTATCTTTTATCAGCCTTCGTGCATTTTTCAGAAATCTCCCCGGTATGGACAAGGAAAGGGCAGATATGGTTGCAGAAGACCTCGAGCTTGATGCTCAGTTAGGTGAAGGCGATAT
>DBWG01000153.1:311-562 GCA_002308635.1 Ruminococcaceae bacterium UBA1244
ATGTTTATGGATTCAAGACTGCATATTCATCGCGGTCATTCCACAAGAGAGATTGTATCGATCTGATACTTGTGTATAAGGAAAGCCGTTCGGGTGAGAGTCCGGGCGGCTGTTGTATTCTATATGAAGTAAAGCGCATTTCCGTCAATGAGTGTGAATCCCTGTGCTTCTTCAAACGCAAATCCTCCCGTGCAGATAAATCCTACGCCTGACACAGTGATGCCTTTGATGTTGTCGAGCTGTTCCTTTTC
>DBWG01000153.1:603-25746 GCA_002308635.1 Ruminococcaceae bacterium UBA1244
CCATGCCGTATAACGCAGTCAAACTCGCTGTTTGTTTTAGTTGCAGGGTCATCGTACCAATAGCTGCCGAAATCGTCAATATCTGGATAAAAGCCCCACAGAGCGGCTCTGTGGAAGTATTGCAGGGCGACACCTTCAAGCCGTCTGCTGATGAATTGATCCAGCACAGCGTCAATATTCCGATCGTAAAACTGTTCTTCACCGATACGGGCAATAGTTCCCGCCTTGCCGAAAATGAAAGTGAAATAGAAACGCATCAGATTATCCACGATCTCATAAAACTGCTTTTTCTTGTCGTTCCGGCGGTTGATGGGGTCGGTCTTCTGAATAGTCTCCATGTCGAGAAGTATCTTCAACTGCTTATCAAGCAGACCTGTTTCGGTGCTTATAATTCTGTCCCGTATCTCGCTGTAACGCTTTTTGCCGTTGCCGAGAACTTCCAGTATCCTCGCATCAAAGGACTTTTGTATTTCTCTTAGTATGACATTCTCAATGTGCGACCGCATCAGACCTGTTTCGGGCAGCAGCAGATGCTCGATGTTTTCTCGAAGTGTCATACCTGTGTCAAGATTTTCCAGAACATAGGGACTTCCGCCGAACACAGCATAGAAAGCGACCTTGTCACGAACGGAGAGATCGGGATAGAACTTTGCTGCATCAAGATAGTCAAAATCCCGGATATGTTGTATAAGCGAAAACCTGCCGAACAGCGGATTGCCTTCTTCGAGCAGTTCCTTCATCACCGTGATATACGAGCCGCAGAGTATCAGCTTGACATTCTCGGGCAGCCTGTCGATGACTGCCTGCATATAGGAATCGACCTCGTTCTTCTTTTTCGTTTGTTTGAGGTAGGGGTATTCGTCGATGATGAGCAGTATCTTTCTATCAAGTGTTTTCAGGTAATCCATCATTTCAAAAAGTGAGCCGAATCTGATATTCGGCAGCCCCAGTCCCTCTGAAACGCTTTGATAGATCAGCTCCAGATTGCCCTCAAAGGTGCTTGTTACACACATATGATTGATGACAACACCGTCAAATCCTTTTGCGGCTTCACTCAGCAATGTGGTTTTTCCGACTCTGCGCTTGCCGTAGACCAGCACCGCTGTCTTGCGTTTCCATGAGGAAAGCTCAGCATTTAACTGCCCGAGTTCTTTTTCTCTGCCGATAAACATAGCATCACATCTTTTCTGAATATATCTTCTCTGAATTATATTTCAGTATAATGTTATTTTACCACAGCACATCCTGAACGTCAAGGTTATGAATAGTTTTTCAGTGAAATATTTTTCAGAAAATGCCGCAGCCGTTTTAATGAGTGGTTATGAATAGTATGTCGATATATAGTTCACTATATTCTGCGCAGGGAAAAGATCACCTGTTGATGAATAAAGATAGCCGTCCGGGTGGGGGTCCGAACGGTTGTAATACATTTTAGAACATTTTATTAGAAAAGGAAAAAGTATCATAAACATTATTTCGGTAATCGGAGCAAGTTGGAAACAAGGTAGAAAAAATATAGAATATTTGATAAGATAAAGTGAGATATTTTATCGTAAATCCGTAGTATATAGATAGGAAGACAAAATAAGAATTATTGATTTTATGAAAGCTTAAATAGGGGGTGAGACCTTGGAAGACAGTAAGATAATCGAATTACTCTTTGATCGTTCCGAAGAAGCAATAACCGAACTATCAGAAAAATACGGTAAGATCTGTAAAAGTGTGGCTGAAAATATACTTAATAATCATCGTGATTCTGAAGAATGTGTAAATGATGCTTTTTTAGCTGTATGGAATACAATACCGCCGCAACATCCTGAACATCTTCTGAGTTATGTCTGCCGAATCGTCCGTAATCTTGCCGTTAAAAAATTTCATGCTAATACTGCTCAAAAACGAAACAGTATTTATGACGTTGCTCTTGACGAGATAAAGGAATGTTTCCCATCGTCTGTTTCAGTTGAGGATGAAATAGAAGCTATTGAAGTTTCAAGAGCAATTGACCGTTTCCTTGAGTCAATGGATAAGCAAAACAGGATATTATTTGTGAGGCGATATTTTTATTCGGATTCTGTTGAAGAGCTTGCCGAACTGTTCAGGACAAGCAAGCATAATATTTCAGTCAGGCTTTCACGCATAAGAAAAAATCTAAAAAAATATCTGATAAAGGAGGGTGTGCTATAATGAAACAAGAGCAAATTTCTGAATGTATCGGCTTGATAAACGATAAATACATTGATGAAGCTGCTGCCTTTGTTGCTGACAGTTTTGTTAATGATGATTCCGGGTCAGATAAGGACAGGACGGTTATGAGGAAAAAGTCAAGAGTTGCTTTTGTTATTATCGCTGCTGCGGTGATTGCAGCGGCGGGTACTATAATAAGTGTAACTGCAAAACGCAGCATCAGCGGACCGCCTTCTTTGGAGGATGAGCTTGTCTCCGGCTATGATAATAGCTATGTACCCACAGAGAAAGACTATATACGCACCGAAATTTATGATGATCTTAACAACAGGAAAGATAAATTGCGTCAGGAAATGACAGCAAACGGCAAGGATGCCAAAGAAGCATATTGGGATGCTGATAATCAGGTAGAATATGAACGGGCAATGGAAGCTGTTGATATTTTGAAAAAGTATAACAAGCTCAGCAATGATTTTACTTTAAACGGAGAAAATAATATCAATAAAGTTATGTGGACTGCCTGCGAACTTATCAACAGTTCAGGTGACATTAATATAAGAGACCAGGTCTTCCTTGAAATGTTTCTTATAGCTAATTATTCTTATGCTGATGAAGACTTAAGGAAAGAGATTGATAATACTGTTCCGCATGGGTATAAAAGAAACATCTTTTACAGAAGAGATCCGGAACAAAACTGCGAATCGCAGCATAAAGAAATAAGCAGTTGATTTATACGAGGCTTATTTCGCACAGTAAATAATAGGTATAAGCACACTACCCGACTTCCGTTTCAGAGGTCGGGCGGTGTTTTGATTTGTATGCTATATGTTTTATAATACGAAATCATATCTTCACTAAGAAATGACAAATGAAAATTTTTTCTGAAAATCTGAACCGAAACCTGTGTTTGAACAGTTATATATACAGAAGATCTTCACAAAAGCCAAGGGGTGATGAAATGCTTGAACACAAAATAACAGCCGGCTTGAAAAAAAGAGATGCAAAAGCGTTTGAAGAAGCAATAAAACGGTTCACTCCGCTTGTGGCAAGTATTGTCCGCAATGTTTCAAGAGGCAGTCTCTCAAAGGAAGACATGGAAGAAACCGTTGCAGATGTATTTGTGACCTTGTGGAAAAACACTGATAATATAGTTGACAGCAAGCTGAAGGGTTATATTTGCTGTATTGCAAAAACAAAGGCACTTACAAAGATAACCTCCGTCAACAGACATATTTTGCTTGATATTGATGATTATGATGCCGAAGATGACTTTTCCGTATCCTCTGAGGTCGAAAAGCAAGAGATCGTCAATAGCCTTCGTGAAATTATATCAGAAACAGAAATGCCCGAAAAGGAGATCGTCATCCGTTATTACTACTATTATCAGAGCATTACTCAGATCGCAGAAATAATGAAAATGAATCCGGAAACGGTCAAAACCAAACTGAGACGCACAAGGGACAAAATAAAGCGCAGATTGTCAGAAAGGGGTTATACACTATGAAAACCACATTCAAAGATCTTTTTTTGGATTTTGATGATGACCTGATAGGCATAGAAGAAGAATCAGTCTTTGTCAATACGGATATAAATGAAGAATCGGTAATGAAAATTGCTCTCTCCCGTTCGGCAAAAAAGAAGCCATTCAGCAAAAGCATAAAAGTTTTAATGATAGCCGCAGCGATAACAATTACTATGGGGATCTGCTCGAGTGTGATCCTTGCAAATTCAGAAGTGAGAAACACGTTCAGAGAGTTTTTTGGCGGCAGTATGGAATCTGCAGGTATCTATGACGGCGGAGATGTTCGGATAAAAACCGACGACCCGAACCTTGATATTGAATTTTCGGGAGTTTCCGGCGACGGATATGAAGTGTATGCAGTTATGACGGCGAAGAAAAAGGACGGCAGTACATTTACCGATGAGGATTATTTGTACCCGATCACTGCAACAAAATCTGAAGCTTCAAAAAAGTATCTTGAATCACTGAAAGGCAGTAAAGAATTTGACCAGAATATGCTTCTTTCCGATCTGGCGGACTTTATGGGAATTCAGGCAACAGTCAGGGACAATGACGGAAACAACTTTGGCTACGGTGATTCGGGCAGTGCAATGATACAGGCCAAATATTATCTTAGCAGCGACAGAAAAAACATGAAGATACTTGTTCGTCTTGATGAAGAATCAAGCGGTACAAAGCACCTTGATTCGCTTGACGGAACTATGACCATCAAAAGCATCTGTTTTACCGCTCAAAAGAACATCAGGACAATTATGACATCAGACGGTTCGGATCCCGATTCACATGACAGATACCTGAAAAAGATAGAAGAGCTGGATATAGATAAATCGGATTGTGCCATACTGCATACAGAAAATGAAAACATATATTGTCAGGTTGACAGAAAGACATACCCGCTTGGGTTTGAAGTTACTTTCGATATGAATTACAGATACAAAAACAATATCGAAATGGAACTTGAGCCGTCTGATGCACCTCATTTTATAGAAAAGAACTCAAGGGACATCCGGATGACTATATCGCCTTTTTCTGTAAGGCTCAAAGCCGAGAAGGATTATGACGGGAGTATGGTGGTTTTTTATCCTGTTGATGTTGACAGTTCTAAGTTCATTATGAAGGACGGGACGGAGTATTACCTGCTTGTCAGCGAAGGAGCCGGCAGCGGAGGATCTGCAAAAGGATATGTCAAAGACAGCCTGAAAATATCTTTTGTCAGCTCCGATCCTCTCAGCGGACTTGAAAAAGAATTGAATATTATAGATACAAAAGAAATTTCAAAGCTCATTATCAACGACGATGTAATATATGATGCAGGATAACAGATTTTTAGACAGTGTACTCTGTTAAAAAAAGGAGAATGAAATTTATGTGGTTATCACTTATTTTCAAGAACCTTAAATCTTTTGTACATACCAAGCCGGTACTTTTTTTGTTTATTATAATATCGCAGGTCGTATGTGTAACAGCGTCTTTAGCTGTGGCAGGCATGGTAAATGCCGTTACTCCTGTTCCTCAGGATGACCGCGGATACAGCGCCTTGTCTTTTTATATTGACTTTGAAGATCATCCAAATAGTTCTGCCGAATCTGTTCGATGCGTAAGTATATTTGACTTAAAAGAAAAAAAGTTTCTTTATATAGGTGAAGACAACGAAGCTGCTGCCAGAATTCGTAAAGAGCACCAAAACCGTATTTCTGAATGCGGATATATTGCAAGAACCTCAGATACAAAGCAAAACCTGTACAAAGATATGAAAAAGAAGATATATTCTGTTTTACAAACCTGCAGCAGAGAGCTTTCTTACTGGGAAATTGGCGGAGGTATTGAAGAGGATAATACAGGAACTGTAGGTTATTTAGCGGTATCAGCTGATGATGAATGGATGAAGCAGTACAGACCCTATCTTTATGGAGAAGGAAACAAAATACAGGTTGCAAAAAACAAATACTATGAGTCTAAGTATCAGAACCTTGCAGTCGGTGACGATATAAAAATCTGCAATACCGAATATACAGTATCAAAAATAGTTGAAAAACAGATAGAACCGCCTGATATTTCTACTGTCATTGAGCTAAACGCAAAAGCAGTGGATGATGAGTTTACGGTTCATTGGATAGCATTTACATTGAAAAATGAAACGGATCAAAGTGGAATTGCAAAAATCAGTGATGCTATTCGGAAAAACTTCGGCGATATGTCTCCGAAGATAGACGAACCTGAGGCGCCGCCTTTGATGGAAAAACAGTTTAATAATATGGTATACGTATTGGCATTCATCATAATAGTGGTTGTGTTACTGAATGTTTCACGTCTGTACTCATACATAATGTCTGCAAGAGTCAAAGCGCTGGCTGTTTATTCATTATGCGGTTCCAGCAAAATAAAGTCGTTTATTGTCTACATATCTGAAATCATTCTTTTGATGCTGATGTCTTTCGTTTTGGGAGCAGTTCTGTTTCATTTTGTGCTTATTGCGCCTGTCTCTCAGGTATTCCCTTCTTTTTCGGAGTTTTTCACGTTCGATATTTATCTGAAAATCTTTGGTATGTATATCGTCTCGGGGCTGATAATAATGGCTCTTTCTTTAATACCTTTCATTACACGTTCCATTACATCATTGACCAAAGGTGGAAAATAACATGATTAAGTATTTCAGACTCGCTTATGATATTATTACAAACAAATTATTGTTTAACATGCTTATTATCCTTGAAATAGCGGGAATGCTTGTTCTTACGAATATCGTTATAGCTTCATATAACAGTAAAAAAATGCTCTATTTGCCGTATAAGGATATTTTATCTGACAAAGGAGTCGTATTTGCCGCATATAGTCACGAAATACTTGAATTCAGCGAAAATAAGGATGTTCAGGCGATTTGTGAGCGGCATAAGGGCAATATAGATTATCGTGAACTTACAGATTTGTTCTTGAATGATCTGAAGGGCAATGTAACTATCCGATATACTTTAAGCAACACCATAGAAAACGGCGGATTATGTTCCGTAATGTCAGGAGATCGGGCAGATACAATTATTCTTTATTCACTTGATCATGATGTTTTTGAAAGGCTTAGAATGCCTTTGTCTTCGGGCAGATGGGCATCATCGGAAAAGAATAGTGACGGTGAAACAGAAGCTGTCATATCATGCGGTACAAACGCCCAACTTAACAAGGTATATGATACCAAGTACGGAAAAATAAAAATTGTCGGTATCCTTACGCAATCTACATACATTCCGCCTGGTCAGTTTACGTCTGATGATCAGACTGAAATGCGAAGCATATTTGACTATTACCAGAGCTTTGACAGTAGGATAAGCCTTCATGCGCCGTTTATTTTAATGGATCAGATCAATTATCCGACCGATGTTTACTTTGAACCCGAAAATATATGGTTTATATCTTATGGAGAACATATAAGCGAAGAGGATATCAGAGCCAATAACGAATATCTGAAACAATTCGGAGAAATCCGCAGCAAATACGGTGAAGAAAGCTTTCGGACTGTAAACGAAAAAAGCATTCAAGTTATAAACAATACATATCTTCGTATGCTGCCTATAATTCTATCGGTGGCGGTTGTAGTATTGGCAGGACTAATCGGTTCGGTTGCGATCGCAACTGTACGGCAAAAAAGGAATTTCGGAATTTTCTTCCTTTGCGGCTGTCAGCACAGGGATTGCACAAAAATTATTCTTGCATATCTGTCGATCCTGTTTGCAGCATCGGCTTTCATTACTATAATAACCATACTGATCATGAGGTTTTTGAATATGGACAGTCTGATCGGTTCTGTTTACGATTGGAATAACCTGATTATCAGTATTTCTGAAATCGTTGTTATGTATCTGTTGGCGATTATTTTGCCGTACAATATCATTAAGTCAGAATCACCCGTCGAAACTATCAAGGAGAACTGAATATGATACAGATAAAATCATTGACAAAGACATACAACTACAAAAAATCCAATGCATTCACCGCTCTGAAAGATATTTTCCTGACCGTTGAGGACGGCGAGATGCTTGCGATAATCGGCAAGTCAGGCGCAGGAAAATCCACACTCCTGCATATTATCGGTTGTATAGACACCTTTGAAAAGGGCGAATATACCATTGACGATATCAAGGTACATAAACTGTCCGACAGAAAGCTTGCAAAAATACGCAATGAAAAGGTTGGCATAGTTATGCAGGACTTTGCGCTTGTGGAAGAATATACCGTTCTTGAAAACGTAAAAATTCCTCTTTATTTTGCACGAAAAAAGAGGGGCGGTTCAAACAAGCTCGCCCTTGATGCTCTTGAAAAGGTCGGTATGAAGGAACTTGCCAAAAATCCTGTCAATAAACTATCCGGAGGACAAAAACAGCGTGTGGCTATCGCAAGGGCAATCGTCAACGACCCGTCATTTATCCTCGCTGATGAGCCTACGGGTGCATTGGATACCAAAACATCAGCCGAAATTATGGAACTTTTCAAATCGCTCAATGCCGAAGGCAAGACAGTAATCATCATTACCCACGATCCGACTGTTGCCGAACGCTGCAAACGGCAGATCGAAATATCTGACGGAAAGATAATTGTATAGATTATAGTAACAAAGATCCACTCACAATGGTTGGTGGATCTTTGTTGTTTTAAAATATTTTGAAATAGTATTTGTTTTTTGCAACTTTTATCTCTGTTTCCTGAGATGTATAATAGAACTGTTTTCAAGGAGTGATGAAGATGGATGACAGTAAAATTGTTTCACTGTACTGGGACAGAAACGAACAGGCTATCACTGAGAGTGAAGAAAAATACGGCGAATATTGCTATCGTATAGCCTTTTACATACTGAACGAAAAAAATGACGCCGATGAAAGCGTCAACGATACCTGGCTTGCTGCGTGGAACAGTATGCCGCCGCACAGACCATCGGTTCTGAAAACCTTTTTAGGCAAGCTGACAAGACGTATCTCCATCAACAAATGGAACAATAATACCGCTCAGAAAAGAGGCGGCGGACGTATGGAGGAAGCATTGTCAGAGCTTGCGGAATGTCTGCCGGATAAGAGTTCGCCCGAAAATGAAGCTGAAACGGAACTGCTAAAAGATATCCTGTCCGATTTTGTCAGGTCGCTGAAACCAATGGAGCGTAAGTTATTCATGGGTAAATACTGGCACCTGTATTCTGTAAAGCAGCTTGCTAATGCTTACGGCTTTACTCAGAGCAAGGTCAAATCCATGCTGCTGCGGACAAGAAAAAAGCTGAAACAACGGCTCACGGAGGAGGGATTTGAATGAAAGCAGTAGATATTTTAACAGCTCTCGGAGATATGGACGATGAGCTGATAGAGGAATCGGAAATAACCGTCAAAAAACGTCCTCGAAAATGGATAATTGCATTTGGTGCAGCCGCCTGTCTTCTTGTTTCGGTTTGCGGAGGATTGTTTGCTTTGCATTATTTCCGTTATGTTCCGCAGGAAAGCGATGTATCATCTTCAAGCGGATATCAGGAGTATTCACTGATACAGACACTTGAACGAAAACAGATATACGGACAATTTGCCCTTTCACAGCGTTCAGAAGATGAACTGATAAAGATTTTCCCGAATAAAAACACAGACAGCATTTATGAGGATGACCGATATTTTTACTCCTTTGACGATAACGGACGGCTGCTTGAAATGACATCCGCTTATTCGGATGCGCATACAGATGCAGTCATCGAAGAATCTGCTGTCAGAGAACGTGTCAGCGAGATCTTTGAACTGTATCTGCCCGACCTGAATATCTCTGAGTATCACGTCAATATCGACTACATTGATGGTTTGAAAGTATGGAATGTCAATGCCGAAAAGAAAGATAAGAATATTATCGTTTCCACTGTTACTATCACTCTGTATGCGGATGGTGATATAAACCTGATAATGGCAGAACGTACAGATGATAACATGGGTAAGATAAACGGCAATGAAGCTTTGAGCATTGCCCTTGACAGGCTTTTGGAAAAAACTGATGAGCTTACAATAAGAGCTTCAACAGGAAAAGAAAACGGAACAGTGTATTATCAGTTTGTTTTTGATTATCCGACAGTCTATGATGACGGCAAAACCAAAAAGAATACCGTGCAGATAAAGGTGGATGCCGAAACGGGTAAGATAATAGAAGACCTTACGTTTCAGTACACTGAATAAGCCTTGAAAGGAGGATGATTGTATGAATAAAAGAATTGCGTCAACTCTGATTGCCGTGCTTTGCCTATCGCTCATGACAGGCTGTGCAAACAAGATGAACGAAACAGATACCACAGAAATTTTAAATACAGACTACCAGTATGCCTTTGAAGATACGGGAGTAAGTCCCAAATTCTATAAAACAGCAAAAGGCTATTATTTTACAAGCGGCAAATTTATCTATTATCTTGACGGCAAAACTATGAAATACACTCCTGTCTGCAACAAGCCCGACTGCCTGCACGATCAGCAGACAGACTTCTATGAATCAGATCAATGCAATGCCTACATACGCGGACAGGAATCTCCGGTTACGGAAGGTATTGGTTACTATAACGGCTATATTTATTATCAGGAGTCTGTAGGTGACAGCTTTGACAGACATTATGTTATCAGCCGTTTAGCTGCCGACGGTTCTTCAAAGGACATTATAGTTGATGATGAGGACATAAAGAATACGCCATACCGTTTGATCGTGCATCGGGGATATCTGTACTATACGAAGAATAAATACATCCTCACGGACAAGAAGGACAGTAATGGAAATATCATAATGGACAATGAGACAGGTGTCTATAAAATTGATCTTGACAGCAGGGAAATGAAGCCCGAATTGTTTCTTTCAAAAGATGAAATGATGCGATCTGACGGAAGTGCTATTCCTATTCCGATGCAGATAAGAGCCTGCAGCGATCATATCCTGACAGAAATATGGGTTCAGAATTCGGTTGATTCAGATGAAAAAGGAAGCAGTACTTCGGTTAATGAGCATTATTATCTTTCAAAAAATATCAGCACAAAGGCAGTAACGGATCTTTCAAAAATCGATCCTTCCGGTTACAATTATTATATTGATGATAGACGCCTGCTGTTCTTTCCCACAAATGAGCCTGATGATCTTTATGCCGTAAACCCGGACGGAACAAACCCAAAGAAAGTTTTTACAAGAGATACTCCGTCGGCAGGAACGGAAGAATATTTCGGACTTGACGAAAGCTATTACTATCTTTACAGCTATAAAACGGCAAAGGACGAGGATACAGGATTAGACCTTCCAACGGGTACAAACAGCCTCAAAATATATTCCAAAGACTTCAAACTGCTGAACACCGTCAATATTGATCTGATTATTAACGGTGAAAAACTGAGATTTTATGACATCGGTTTTTCATACGGCGACAAACTGATGGTATATGCCTATGTCTATAACAACGACGCTACATTTGACTTTATACTCGGTTACATCCCGAAGGAAGAACTTCTGAAAAAAGACGGTGATCTGACCATACGAATGATAATGGGTGATTGATATGAAGCTGCTGTTCTATGAATCATATAAACTGTTAGTGAATAAGCTGTTTATTGTCTTGTTTGTTCTTCTTGCAGCAGGAAGTCTTGTGTCATTTGTCTGGGCGCAGTTATCGGTCGTCAATTCGGAAGAATTCAGCGAGGAAAAGTCAGCTGTTCAAAACAGGGATGAATACAATTCCGTGATCACTGAACTGAATAGACTTGATGCTGATGAAGCTATGAAAAAAGCTCAGGAGCAGAAAAAGCAGTATGAAATGTGCATGATGATAAGCGCAATAATGAGCAGCGACAACACAGGTATGAATATACAGTCGGCTCTTGACGGGCTGAAAATGCAGGACGAAGAATCATTTAACAAAGCCATTCAGCTTTGCAATGAAAGCACGGACTTCAAAGAAAAATTTTTTCTTTACGACTGTATGATAAAGAAATATCAGTACATAAAAAACTACCGTACTTTCATAAACGATATGGACAGCAGAGCAGACAGGCAGCTTTCATTTTCGATCTTTTCGGATAACGACGCATTTTCCGAAGCAAATATAAAAAAGACCGTAAGTGATTTTGCACCGCTCAAAGGAACGGAAGTCAAAACCGGTAATTATCTTTTTGCCGAACACGGAACATCTCATTTTATCACCGATCTTATGGCAATCTCCGTGATGTTTCTTCTCTGTATGTGCCTGTTCATGCAGGAACGTGAAAAGGGTCTGCTGCTTTTGGTGAAGTCCTGCCGGAATGGTCATACCGATACGGCTGTATCTAAGGTTTTAACATTAGTACTTTTTACGTTCATAACGGTTATTGTATTTTACGGCACGGAGCTTGTCGCTTCGGGTATCATTTACGGTTTGCCCGATATGAATGCGCCCGTGCAGTCTATGAAAACGTTTATGGACTGTTCCCTAAAAATATCTGTCGGTCAATATCTGATTCTATGGCTGTTGTCAAAGCTGCTGATACTGCTGACAATAGCGCTGCTGTTCAGCGTTATATTCAATCTTTTTCGCAGCACTGTCCTTGTGTGGCTTGTCTCCATTGGCATATTGGCAGCGGAATATACTCTCTATATTTCCGTTCCGCCCCAAAGCAGCTTTAACCATCCTCATTTTATCAACCTGTTTTATTTTCTTGATTCAAAAACGCTGCTTGCAGATTACGAAAATCTCAATATCTTTTCAATCCCTGTAAACACGATAGATATTTTCCGTGTATTATGTATCTCTCTGATTCTGGTATTTGCAGTGATGGTGATAATGGCATTTTCGCTCAGATCACAGATCGCAAAAAAGAGTATGATATCCTCGTTTTTCGAAATGCTGAAAAGGAAACTCCTGCCCATTCACGGCAGTACAAGCGTTTTCATACATGAGCTTTACAAAAGGCTTATACACGACAAGGGTATCATTGTCTTAGCTGTTCTTTTTATTTTTGCGATTCAGACATCCAATGAAGCAATAAGCTTTAAGTATGACAGTATTCCCGAAGCAACATACTATGCCTATCTTGAACAGTTGGAGGGCAGAATTACGCCTGAAAAGGAACAGTTCATAGAAAAGGAGCAAAAGCGCTTTGACGATCTTCAAAACGAATCTTTTGAGCTTGAAATAATGGAAAATAAAACTCCCGAGGAAAACTCCCGTTTGAGAAGCATTGATACCATACTGAAGGGCAAATACAAGGGCTTTCAGATGCTTATGGAGCAGTATGATTACCTTAAACATCAGCATGAACAAAAGGGAACGGAAATATGGTTCGTGAACGAAAAGAAATATTCATCCCTTCTGACCGACAGTAAAGGAATGGCAAGCAGATTTATCTTATGCGCCGTGGCTCTGACGCTGCTGACAGCAAACGTATTTTCAATTGAATACAGGCGCAGCATGAAACGCCTGCTAAGATCAACACCGTCAGGAAAGGGACGCCTTTTTGCTTTAAAATACATCATCGCACTTTTATGCGGAGCAGCAGTCTTTTTGCTTGTTTATTCCCCCGTACTGATACGTTATCTTAACAACTGGGGTAACATCCTGTCCGATGCCCCGGTATCTTCATTGCGGCAATTTTCGGAACTCGGAAATATGACCATAGGCGGATATCTGGCGCTGTCGGGAATTCTGTATTTCATTCTTTCAATTATGATAGCGGCATTTGTATGTTCTCTTTCCGAACTGACAAGAAATCATTTTCTGACCCTGCTACTTTCAAGTGCTGCCATTCTGACAGTGTATTTCCTTATGCTCGGCAACATTACACTCAGGTTTTATGCTATCCTTGGCAGTGGCAAATACATCATATTCATTATCGGAACAGTAATTACATCAGGGATTATTATTTTAATGACCCTTTTGTCAAACAGGCTATTCTTGTACGATCAAATCAGGAGGAATCAAAAGTGGAGCTGCAAATAAAGAACGTATCGAAATCATACGGTAAGTCAAAACGAGCGTTGGATGATTTTTCTTTGACACTGACACCAGGTGTATACGGACTTCTTGGTGCAAACGGTGCAGGAAAAAGTACCCTGATGAATATACTTACCGATAATCTTAGCGCAGACACCGGAAAAATACTCTGGGACGGCGAGGATATCCGCAGGCTTGGAAAAAGGTATCGTTCTTTGATCGGATATATGCCGCAGCAGCAGGGACTTTATGACAGTTTTACTGCCAACCGCTTTTTATGGTACATGGCGGCTCTGAAAGGCTTAAAAAAGAAGGATGCCAAAAAACAGATTACTGAACTTCTGAATATAGTCAGCCTGAAAAATGACGCTCATAAAAGGTTGGGAGACTATTCAGGAGGCATGAAACAGAGAGTACTTATCGCACAGGCACTTTTGGGTGAACCGAAGCTTCTTATTCTTGACGAACCCACAGCCGGACTTGATCCGAAGGAACGTATCCGTATCCGCAGCTTCATCAGCGAGATCGCTGCGGACAAGATCGTTATACTGGTTACCCATGTTGTCAGTGACATTGAATGTATTGCTGATCGTATCATACTGATGAAAAACGGCAGGCTTATCAAATACGATACATCATCAGGTCTGATCTCATCTGTTGCAGACAAGGTTTTTGAAAAGAAATGTTCAAAGGAAGAATTGCCGGAATTGCAGAAATCATTTTCCTGCGGAAATGTCCTGCAAAGAGATGAATGTCTGGTGTTTCGTATTGTGGGGGATAGATGTCCAGATGATTTTTCAGCAAGTAATAGTGAGATTTCTCTTGAAGAGGTGTATCTGTATTATATTGAATATGAAAATGATAAGAATGATTTACCTTAATAACAACACCGTTTTTTCCGATGCATAACAAAAGCAATGAAGGTTTAGAACGAAAAATATTTCAAGTATATAATGCTAATATATTAAAGCAGCAGGATACTCTTTTGATTCTGAGTATCCTGCTGTTTTGTTTGTTCTTATCATATTACAGATATATTGGCTTAAAAGATCTCATTTTCAAGTTGTTATCAGTTTCTGATCTGCTCCATAATATACGGATCCTTGATCTTGCTGTCCTCGGCAAAGGTCAGCACCTTTGTCATTATCTCAGCGGTTTTCGGGTCTTCATCAATAAACGGCAGGAACAGCCTGCTCTTTTTACCTACTGCAAGCACATTGATCTGATGACCGCCGACCTTGTGTATAACGCCGCTGCCGAGATGAATGGTGTATTTCCCGTGAGTTCCGTCAATAAAGGCATGATTCTTTTCAAAGTGTACATTCTTGATGTCGAACAGCGACAGGTTGAATTCAAGGATAACACGGCGCATTTCAACGGTTGAATGGCTTGTTTCAGGGTCAACTCCGCCTGCGTGTGCAACGCTGACAGCGAGATCAACATCACGCATTATTTCAGAATATATGATATCCGGCACATTCTCGATTTTCAGCAGCGCTCCGGTTTTTCTGTCGGCAAAGAATACACCCTCAAGTGTAGGAGCTTCAATATCTCCGGGAGAGAACCAATCGGCTTCTGCATAGATCGAAGCTATGATATTATCTTTATAGTAGATCTTCTGTAAGCCGTCCTCGTAATCTGCAACCCAGCGGCGATTTTTAAGAGCGCCTACTGTGCGTTTGGTCTGTATCTGATTTCCTGCAAACATCAGGGAACGATCCTTGTTCAACTCCTCAGGCAGCTTGACATAAAGCTCACGGAATACCTGACGGAAGGGCTGCTTTCTGCCTTCGCTGTTGCCGAGCGTCATCATCAGCTTCTGATAATCTGCCCACGAACCGTTTTTATACATATCAAACGGATGTGCGACACGAAGCCTTGCAGCTTCACTGATATTATGCAATTCTCCGTTCTGATCGGACAGACCTTCTTGTGTTGGCAGACCGCTGACTGTTTTATCATCAACGAAAATAAAGACAATGTTTTCTGTTATTGCCTTTGTAACGCGGTTTTCGCTGAGTCTGCGAAGCTCGCCGAAGGTAAAACAGTCACGTTCCTCCATTGCGGTTTCAAACATTCTGACGGTACGGCTGTACTGCTGACGGAGCTTATCGCAGAAGTCCTTGATCTGCAAAAATTTATCATTCTTCTTGATTGCGGCAGGAACTGATTTCAGCACCTTGCCGTCCTTTTCTGTTGTTATGGCAGCCTTTCCGAAGGAGTCAACTGTGATTCTTACATCATAATCTTCTATTCGGTTATTCTCAAAATAGCCGCTGTTTTCCTGCACAAGAGCCGTTTCCATAGAAAGAGTCAGACGTGTTTCGTCGCTGTAGCCAGCAGTGACTGCAAGGTTTTTCAGAGCGAATGTACAGGCCTCGCCCTCGCTTGCTCTGCGCTGTGCGCCGAACTGTTTGCTTTCTTTGAGGAACTTTTGTATGAATTCATATCTTTGCAGAATATCCGACATATCCTTTGAGGGTATTATAGCCAGTGCCATAAGCAGGTCTTTGTTTCTTTTGTCGCTAATCTGTTCCTCTGTTGCTAAGATATCCATTTTGCCGAGAGCAGCGTCAGCATATTTTCTTGCGCGGGTATGCTTGTTGCCTGCGGAGGAATATTTTGCGCTTTTGTACAGCTTTTCAAAGGTCTTTTCTCCAAGAGTTTCATATACCTCAAAGAACCATTTTACATCAAAACAGCCGCCGTTAAGTTCTTCTTTTGTAAGAGGTGTATATTTTGCAATTATTGCTTCACGCTTTTCGTCTATTGTTTCGGCAGTATGAGCCATGAAATAATAGCAGCCGGATTTCATTCCCTCAATGCCAAGACAGCCCTCGATAATATCTATCCACTGCGGTGAGAACATTGCAGCCTCAATAAGTCTGTCGGTTGTGATCTTCGAGCCTTTCAGCAATTCTTTGAGCTTTTCAGAATTATCATCCTTTGTGGGACAGCAGACGGACAGCAGATGAGAAAGGCTTTCCTTTTTTGAAGTTTGAAAGCTGTAAGGATTGGTTTTGAGAGTCTCATTTCCGAGAGCTTTCAGTATCTGGATAAACCTGTCAAGACCGTAAATTGATTTGATGCTGTGAATTGATCTTGAAAATACCGTTTCGCTGTCGCCACGCTTCAGTTCAACATCAAGCACCTTGTCGATGATCGTCTGAGCAAACATATTGCCGTTTTTATACAGTTCACTGTCGTGGGGAATAGTATCGTCATCACAAAGTGTCTTTCCTTCCTCTGCAAGAAGCTTTACGAAGCTGCTGTTTTCGCGGGGACTGTAATAGCCGAACCTCAGCGGTTTATTATTCACAAAGGCACTAAATTCACGGTTTGCATCAGAAAGACCGATAATTCTCATCATTGCTTTCAGGAAAATATTACGGTCAATTATTCCGAGGCGATAGGCTTTCAGATAATATTCCACCGGGATATGTACGCTTGAAGTATCGTAAAGGTTTCTTTTTTCTGCATGACCTGTTTCGTCTGTTTTTTCCGAAAGCAGGTGAAGCAGCCGGAAATTGGTTTCAAAATCCTCATCTATTCTTTTGTACAGTTCCGAAATAAGATCGGAAAGCGGATAAGCATAGCAAAAATTATACTCTGTATTAATGCCGTATTGATGCATTAAACTGTCCTTTCTGCACCTTAGCCATAATTCTTCCTTTGGCATAACGAGGGCAAGATATCCGGCAAAATGCTGCAATACATTTATTGGCATTGATAAGCGGAAGCGCTTTTTCAGGTACAGAATTATATCATTGTTAAGATAGATAAAAGTGTTTTTGGTTACACGTCTGTCATGTTCACCAAGTTCATCGGAGAGCCTGTAATCCGCGAGTTTCCCGATGAGAAAGCGTATTTTTTCCTTTACGTTCATATAACCGCTTTCCTCAAGCTGCTCCGAATAAAAAGATGATCTGCTGAAAACGTAACAGAAAAATCTTTGCGGCGTTTTTATAACTTCCTCATAAAACCTGTTCCAAAGATCTGAACAGGGCATATGCTTTTCAAGTTCTGAGATATCATCACAGTACGGATGATAACCCTTTATGAGCGAACCCATATTCCCTAAAATACGCTCGTTTCCGTTGTCATCGGTATATTCTCTTTCGGCATTTTCGTCTATAATATCAAGAAGTCCCATAAAAATGCCGTTCAGTTCATCCTTTGAAATTCCGAAATAATCTCTGACAACATTTATATCCGGCCTGAAATCCGGCGGAGCAAGCTGCGCCTTCGGGTTATAAAGACCATAGCCGTTTTCCTTTGTTACCTGTTCGGCACTTGCGGAGCTTGTCAGCTTGTTTATAAGTATCTGCTCACGCTCGGTAGGGGAGGGGATAGCCAAAGCAGCCTGTATGGACGCTGAAAAATCATATTTTGGATATGTGCCGATACCGTAATGCAAAAGGTCAAGGGCTGCAAGGCGGATGTTTTCATTGTTTGCGCCAAGCATACGGATTATACTATTCTCAAGCTCTTTATCCTTACGCATTTTGATCAGATCAATAACGCCGGAGCGAAGGTCTGCCGTCTTGTATTTTGCAAAGCCTTCAATGGTTTTGTATTCGCTGTCGGTTATCCGCAATTTCTTAAGCAGCTTTACAGCAGTTCTGCGAGTACCGCTTTCTTTGTCCGCAACAGCATTTATGACGGTTTCGCGCTGCTTTGAAGTGCGCATTGCGTTGCCTATTTCCTCTATTGCGTGTTCTCTTTTATATGTGTCAAATTCCGTAAGACGCCCGCTTATGAAGTCTATTTTTTCATCATCAGCCAGAACCAGAGCGCAGTCAAGCATACAGTAGAGAATACTGCTTTTTGAAATTGACGCGCTGAACCACGGATACAAAAGCGGAGCGTATTTTTCCTCTTTGTGCGGCATTTTTTCATACATATTCCGCATTATATCATAATGCTTTGCCGCAAGAGCCTTATCCTTGTGAACTTCTTTTCTGAAAGCTGGTTCTTCATGGTGATAATAAGGGATAAACAAACCGTAAGGATAGCTGCTTTCCATTACCGCAAAAAGCCTGTAATTATCGGGATATTTTTCGGTTACAGCAAGAGCAATACGCATAGCGGTTTCGGGGTAGCCTAAATTCTGACAGAAGTATCCTATCGTCAGAAGATGTATTTCCTCCGGCTCGAAAATTATGGTTTCACTTTCGGACTGTTCTTTTTTTCTGCCGAACAGTCCCTTTATTTTATCCATAGTTTTCGTAATGCGTTTTTCTCCGGGAACACCCACAAGCTCCCTGATAGTTTGAAGTGCCTTGTGAACATCATAAAACCCGATGCCCCATAGTCCCATATAAATATCGACAGGATCGGATGACTTGATTTTTTCGACTGCATTATCATAGCTTTCAAGTACAAAGGGAATGTCATCGAGCATTTTGTTTGCAAGGCGGTCGGGGTCTTCATAGCGGCAAAGCCCGGTCCATGTGCCTATTGCGCGTTTTATGGATGAAAAGCGGACAAGGTTGTTTTCCTGAATGGTCTTTACTATGCGGATAAAAGCATCAGCGGTTCCGCAGTCACAGTTTTCGCAGACAGCCTGACGCAGCCCCTCGGAAAGTCTTGCGGCAACTAAAAGTTTGCACATAAGCTCATGCAGCTCCGTATTGTCACAGCAGAAAACCGCACGGATAACAGGAACGGTCAGTGTTTCCGTATTGCGCTCGCTGTTCATCATTTCCTTGATGACTTCAATTACCTTTGTGTCGCCCTTGTCTATGCGTGCGGCAATTATATAGCCGTCAGATCTGTAGGAATAAAGATGATGTGTTTCATTATTATACTCACCGTAACTGTCCGACAGATACTTATCCATTTCGTTTATATTCGTTCCACGAAATCCTAAAATATAGTATGTACACATAAGTTCGATCGCGCTTGATAAAAACGGCGAATAGTCTCTGCTTCTGAAACTCCGGCGTTCATAACCGATGCCGTACTGAAATTTTGTAATTTTTTCAAGAATATAAGCAAAATCCTCCCTGAACTCCTTCGGTATCATTATATCGGCAAGTCTCGGAAAGTTCCGCCTGAAATAATCATTCAGATCTCCTATGTGACCTGTCTCTTCTATGTCTATCCAGCCGCAATGGCATTCCATAAAAAAATCAAGTATCTTTTTTTCCGCCGGATTGAAGCGCTTGATAACATCCTTATGCTCCGCCAAAAACTGCTTGTCATATTTTTTCAGTGCTTTTTCAAAATCCATACCTGCTTATCCTCCTACCGGTGAGCCGCCGGAGCCATAATAATTCAATTTTTTGCGAACCAAAAATATTTAGCTTTAATGTAAATATCGCTTTGTCCCATTACCATATTCTGCCCGTAAGCATCACAAGCCTTACGAATGTCAGGCTCTGTATTTCGTTCAGCTTTAATTTTTCATCAAGGCTTTCAAGCCGTCTTTCGTCAGCGAATATTGCAACCACTCCGTCAGAAAAAGCCCCGACAGCATCATCAACGGATTTTTTCAGGTCGGCATCCTTTTCACCATATATCACCCCGAAGGATATTTTGCCCTGTGATGCCTTGTCCTCTATTTCCTGCGGCAGAAGCGCACGAAGAAGCTCGCCGTTTTCTTTTCTCTTGTTGTAGTCGTTTACACAAAATTGTACAGTTTCTTCTATCAGCTCCCGTACAGTCATTACGTCCCGGCTGTAGGTGACGGGAATCGTTGTCATTCTGTTTTTCTTTCCGGAAACGGATTTAACATTGACATTCAGCTCCATATTTATCTCCTGTTACAGTTTCAGTATTATTAAATAAATCTTACCATATTTTGTGGATTTTTTCAACAGTAATAATGATATACGAGGATGATTTATGGCATAATTGTTGAATATGTGATACAGGATAAAAACGGTTTGTCCTGCTGGGTTCCGATGAAGGAATATACCGATGATGAGGGCGAAGTTTATTATCTGCCCGATGAAAACGAAGACCCGTCACAGCGTATCTATGAAATTGAGCGTGAGGGTGTTGTGCCGATTATTGTTATGAAAGAAAAACACCCTGTTCTGTGATAAAGAAATCCTCGCCCACAGAAATGATTAAAAACTGAAAAAATATTTTATAAAATATGAAACCTTTTCTTTTTTCTGCCCGACATATATAATAGAAGTACTTCAAAAAACAAGGAGGTATAACGGTTGGATGAAAACAAAAGGCTTGCTCTTCGCCTGAAAAAACATGATGAAAAAGCCCTTGACATTATCATTCTGAAATATACTCCGCTTGTTTCTTCCGTTATCTATAATATTTCAGACGGTGCTTTATCCAAAGAGGATATTGAAGAATTAGCATTTGATACTTTTGTTTCCTTGTGGAAAAACGCCGACCGTTTTGACAGTGAGAAATTAACGGGTTATCTGTGCGCTATTGCAAAACACAAGACATTTGATCTTCTTGATAAGCGCAGGATAATTCCTGTTGATATTGATGAAACAGATATTGAAGACGATTATTCTATCAATGAAAGCACAGAGCTGAAAGAAATGGCCGAAGAGCTGAAAAAAGCTGTTGATCTTATAAAAGAACCTGACCGTGAAATTCTCATACGGCACTATTTTTATTATCAGAAAATCGAATATATCTCCGAATGTATGAATATCAGTCCTGCGACAGTTAAGGTCAAGCTTCACAGGACTCGAAAAAAGCTGAAAAAAATTCTGACAGAAAGGGGTTTTGGGTTATGAGGCTTCACAGGCTTTTTGACGAACTTGAAGATCCTTTCGGACTTGCCGATAAAAAGGACGTTGCAGTTCCTGGACGTGCGGATGCACAGCGTGTCATGTCTCTGACACACAAAAAATTAGGTATGACTTCCAAAAAAGCCTTGAATAAAAAGGTTATATTCAGCCTTTTGGCAGCGGCAATCGTGGTCGTTTCGTCCGTTTTCGGAGTATCAGGCATCATTCGTCAGAAAACGGCGGATATGGTATTCTATGATATTTTTTCCGGAGAACCGAATGCGGCAGGACTTTACGAAAGCAGCAGTGTGAGCTTTGACAGTTCTGACAGCAATCTTCATGCCGAAGTTCTTGGCATGACTGCAGATGATCAGAACCTGTATTCCATGATTTGTGTAAGTTATAAAGACGGGCGGGCTTTTTCTGAGGACGGATATATCTACGGGCTTTACACTCCGGGCGGAAAAAGCTTTGACGATCTTGGCTGCACTGTAAAATGTACTCAAAGGGACGGAGATCCTCTCGGGGCTTCGGGAATGGGCGGAGGATTCGGATGCCGGTACTTTCTCAGTGACGACAGAAAAACAATGAAAATATATCTGCATCTTGATACAGACGGTCTTGATGCAAGCGGAGGCAAGCTTACATTTATCAGCCGCCGTTTTGCCGCACAAAAAATCACTGAAATAAAAGAAACACTCGATACTGTCATTACGCAGGATTATATTGACAGACAGGAAATGTTGGAAAAAGAAAAATATCATATCGTCCGTATCGGTAACAAATATGCAGTGTGCAGTACCGAAACAAAGGAATTTGAACTTCCTTTTGAAATCACCTTTTCGCTGGATTACAGTGTTGGCAATAATTTGTGGCTTCACCCGAAAAGAAGTACCGTGACAGATATTCTTATGCCAAATGCGTCAGAAATGACCGCAGTAATTTCGTGCTTTGGCATCACCCTTCACACAAGTACTTCTCCGAAAGCAGCAGGAATAGGTGAACCTGAATCCGATATAAAAATGTTTGTGTGTTTCAGGGACATTGACAGCGCCGATTCAAAGGTCGTTCTTGATGACGGAACAGTATATTATCCTGTGCTTAATGCAAGCAGCAGCGGTATGAACGAATCGGCAAACCGTTTTGAAGAAACAGTAAGACTGCAATACAAAACGGTTCCGTCACCTGCGTTTGAGGACGAAGTTATCATTGTTGATACCGCAAAGATCCGGCAGATCATTATCAACGGTGCTGTTATATACGAGAAGGGAGATGACAATAATGTGGGCAAGGCTGATACTCATTAATATCAGAGATTTTATCAGAAACAAGCCCGTTTTGTTTTTCTTTATCATCCTTTCTCAGATGATATGTATAGTGTCGGCTTTCACTGTTGCGGGGATGATGGACGCAGTGACAAAACCGCCGGAAGTAAAGGATGAACGTTCCGATTGGGAGCGTTCATTTCAGGTTGTCTTTGAACAGTATAACTATGATGCAGATGACGGTGAATTTCTTGCTGTTATTGTTGACAGTCTTACAGGCAATGTTGTTTACAAAGGTACTGACCCGAGGGAATACAAAAAATACGAGAATGACGAAAAGTATTCATGTGAGCTTATGGGGATTCCTTACAATGCAGATTCACTTCCGCAGTACAAGGATATCAAGGATAAACTGCAAAGGATAAAAGAATCGATCGGCGGACATTACGCAGGGCTTCGCATGACAGGCTATACCGACAGCAGCTTTGGACTTCGATTTTCCGCGGTTGACGGAGAACAGAATTACCAAAAGCTGAAAAGCGGAGAAATAGAACTGATGGACGGTAATCCTGTTTCAACTTTAAATTCGTCAGAGGGCGGCAGCTTTATTTCCGGCAGCAAGGAATACAGAGTAAAATCCTTCAAAAAGAAGAGCAAGGGAGATATATTTCCTATATGTGAACTGCTTGCTGATGATGCCGATGATAACTTTGTTGTTACATTTGTTATGTTTCAGGTAGACGACGGACTTGTCGGAGATGAACTGGGACAAACAGCCGACCTCATCAAAAAAGAGTTTTCGGGATTTGCTGATAAGATCGAATATCCTGTACCAAAGCCTCTGATAGAAAAGCAATTCAATAATATGATATATGTCGTTTCATTTATGCTGATGGCTGTAATGATGCTGAATCTGTCCAGACTTTATACATATATTCTGACAAAGCGCAGAAATGCCATGAGTATTTATTCTCTCTGCGGCGCTTCACGAATAAAAATATTTGCAGTTTACATCTCCGAAATACTTCTGACACTTGTTTTCTCTTACATTTGCGGATTCCTGATATTCCGCTTTGCAGTTATGGAACTGATAGGCATGGTATATCCGTCTTTCCTGACATTTTTTGATCTGAAAATATGTATGACGATACTCGGTTCATATATCCTGTTCGGCGGTATCGTTATGGGAATAAGCATTCTTCCTATGGCAGGAAGATCGGTTTATCAGCTCAGAAGGGAGAGATCATTATGAAATATCTTCCGCTTACGTTCGGGATCATGCGACGGCGCTGGCTGTTTACGCTGATAATCGTTATAGAAACAGCGGCGCTTCTCATACTGACCAATACAATGATCGCTACGGTTATCAGCAAAAATATGCTCTATGAACCATATCGTGCTATTCTGGAGAAAAACGGAGTTGTGGTAGATGCATCAAACCTGAATATGATGGAATGCAGCAACGAGGATATTGCTCCCTTTCTTGTAAAATATCCTGATACCAAAAGTGTCATAAATTTCCTTGAAAAGAAGCTTGATGTAAAGGTACATTATTCGGAACAGCTTTCATTTGTCAAACAAATAGGTCCGCGTTCCGTCATGTATATGGACAAGGGAAATACACTGTTCTATTATCTTCTTGATAAGGAAATCCTGTCAGAACTGAAATTTCCTCTTTCCTGCGGACGCTATCCCTCGGAAGACAGAAACGGAAACGGCGAAATTGAGATAATTATCTCCGGAGGTACAGATGCAGAGCTTAACAGTGTTTATGATACTCCTGCGGGAAAAATGCGTGTTGTCGGAATACTGATGGACAACACATACAAACCCGTCGGAAATACTGTTGATCGGGACGGAATGGAGCAGGGGGGTGACCGTGACAGTATCTTCAACTATTGCCTGCCCTTTGACAGTCAGACAAACTTAGGCGGTCCGTTTGCCATCGCCGCAAAGGGTGTTTTTCCCGAAGATAACAACGGGTATAATATCATTCCGAACTCTATATGGTTTGTAACCTATAAGGATAATATCAGTGAGGCTGAGTCCGAAAGAATAACAGAATATCTCAGCACAGTCGGTACTATACAGAAAAACCAGACACTTAGTACCATGAAGGAAGAAACCGAAAAGCAGATAAACGATATATACTACCGTATGATGCCGATAATTATTACCGCTGTCATTATTGTGCTTTCAGGCCTGATAGGTTCTGCGGCTGTTTCCACGCTCCGTCAGGTACGAACCTTTGGCATATTCTTCCTTTGCGGATGCAGGAAAAAGGATTGCATTATTATCGTATGTATAGAAATGATGATAACTCTTCTGATATCGGCGATTCTTGCACTTGCGGGAATTATTGCAATGCAGCACTATGGATTTGAATATCTTATCGGACTCACCTTCGGATGGATGAATGTTTTTATTTCGGCAATACTTTTGCTGGTCTTGTTTGTACTCTCTCTGATACTGCCCTTTGGAATTATAAGAGCTTCATCACCTGTCAAGACAATAAAGGAG
>DBWG01000065.1 GCA_002308635.1 Ruminococcaceae bacterium UBA1244
CTTTTCATTCACCGAGGAGCGTATGACGCTGAACGGTGTGACTTGTCAGGCTGTAGGCTATCACGGCGGCTACAACACCAATCCGCAGAGGAATGTGCAGAGTGTTCTGCAGAATGGCTATCTTTATATGGTATCTTATGATAAGACGAAGGTCTACAAGATCAACATTGATAACGCTGCCGACATCAAAGAAATTCCTCTTGGTTCTGCAACGGCATATAGCTGCAACGATGATTATTACCGCAGCGGTTCGATGTGGCTTGCTAACCTCGGTGACTGGATCGTTGGCTCTGACTTCCGCATAAATACAGAGGACAAGGTTTTCCGAAAAGCAAACAGTGCTCAGTGGACTTATACCAGTACACCACTGTTCCAATACGGTCCCTATTTCTTCAGCTTTGGCGGATACTATGCAAACTCCACCCGTCAGAATCTGTTTTTGTGGACTCCATATCTTGCAACCATAAATAATCTCGAAACATCAGTTATCAAAACAGCTGATAAAACTATGAAAATAACATATACAATACAAGAAGAATAACTACGGAATCAGGCGGCAGCTTTCGAGCGGCTGCTTTTTTCATACACATTTTTTATCAAGAAGGAGCGTGATGCTTAATGAAGGAATTCTGGTACACGATACAGTTTATTTTCACTGTACTCGGCGGATGGATCGGCTACTTTTTGGGCGGCTGTGATGGTCTGATTATAGCTTTGGTAGCTTTTGCTACCATCGACTATATTACAGGTCTTATGTGTGCCATCAGTGAAAAAAGGCTGAACAGCAAAGTAGGCTTTAAGGGTATCTGCCGCAAGGTGCTGATCTTTACCCTCGTCGGTGTTGCAAACATCATAGATGTGCAGGTCATCGGTACAGGCAGTGTACTCAGGACGGCGGTGATATTCTTTTATCTCTCGAATGAAGGTGTATCGCTATTGGAAAACGCAGCTCACTTGGGATTACCTATCCCGAAAAAGCTCAAAGACATTTTAGAGCAGCTGCACGACAGAACAGATAAGGAGGACGACAATAATGATCAAGGGAATTGATGTATCATCATGGCAGGACAATATCGACTTCGGAAAGGTAAAGGCAAGCGGTATTGATTTTGTCATTATCCGTGCCGGTTATGGCAGAGAAACAAGTCAGAAGGATAACTGCTTCGAGCAGAATTACAATGCTGCAAAAGCCGCAGGGCTTGATGTGGGTGCCTATTGGTATTCTTACGCCGATTCTGCGGAGGATGCTGTGAGAGAAGCCAAGGCTTGTGTGGAAGTTATCAAGGGAAAGAAATTCGAGTATCCGATTTTCTTCGACCTTGAAGAACAGAGCCAGTTTGCAAAGGGTAAAAACTTCTGCGACAGCGTGATCAAGGCTTTCTGCGGAGAACTTGAAAAACACGGTTATCTTGCAGGTCTTTACTGTTCTACATACTACCTGAACAATTATGTTTCAAACAGCGTAGCAGGAAAGTATGCGCTGTGGGTAGCACAGTATAACTACCGCTGTACTTATACCGCCAACAAGTACGGTATCTGGCAGTATTCCGATGAGGGCAGAGTAAACGGTATCAGCGGCAATGTCGATATGAACTACTGCTATACCAATTATCCCATCATTGTAAAAGCAGAGGGCTATAACGGTTATCGCAAGGCAGGAGTGAAGAAGGCATCAACAGTCAAGACTACTGCAACCGGAACATCAAACACTTCTGCAAAGAAGTCTGTTGACGAACTTGCAAAAGAGGTTATTGCCGGAAAGTGGTCAGCCGGGGACGAGCGCAAACAAAAGTTGACTGCGGCAGGCTATGATTACAATGCGGTTCAGAAAAGAGTTAACGAGCTTATGTCAAAGCCGAAACTCAAAACTGTGGACGAGATCGCAAAAGAGGTGATTCAGGGCAAGTGGTCTGCCGGAGATGAGCGCAAGCAGAAACTGACTGCTGCCAGTTATGACTACGGCACGATTCAGGCAAAGGTAAATGAGCTGATGAAAAATCAGTAATATGAATAAGGCAGGCATCCATATTTTGTGTGGGTGTCTGCCGAAATTTTACGGAGGTTATTATACATGAACGAAATCAAAAAGAAAGATACAGGTATGCTGATAGGTGACAAATATCTCCTGAGCATTAAAGAAGCCGGTGAGTATTTCAATATCGGAACAAAGAAAATGCGCCGTCTTGCAGAAGATAATCTCGGCTCTTTTTCTGTGTTCTGCGGAAACAGATACCTCATAATCAGAACAAAATTTGAGGAGTTTATCTGCAAAACTTCTACGATATAGTTTTCTTTTATTTGCCGTAAGTAGTTGATTTTTTCTGCCATTTGAGTGATATATAGTACACGCCGTATGGCTGAATACTAAACCTGGAGGAATTCAAATGAATAAAAATGCTCTGAAGCCGAATGAAAAGTTTATGCTTACCATTCGTGAATCGGCTGAATACTTCAACATTGGTACAAAGAAAATAAGAAGAATGGAAGAGGACAACGCTGGCAAATTTGCAGTTTTCTGCGGAAATCGTTATCTGATCATCAGATCAAGGTTTGAAAACTATTTACTTGAAGCAGCAGAAGGCGAGGTTGAAACAGATGAAAAAAGCAACACCTGAAAGTAAGGATGTTTTGAATCCAACAGAAGCAATAGAATACTTCGGGCTGAGCAGAAGGAAGTTTTACAGTCTGTTACAGAAGAAATCAAAGCACAGCTTTGTTGTTCCCTATGGCAGCAGAAAGCTGATCATCAAGACTGCTTTTGAAAAGTATCTGAAAGCCCACCCGGAACTCAGGAGGTGCAGATAATGGGTATCAGAGGGAATTTACGGAGAGATTCAAAGCACAGGGTACTCCGAGCCGGAGAATCTATCCGGGCTGACGGAAAGTATCAATTCAAATATCATGTCAACGGAAAGCCAAAATTTGTCTATAGCTGGAAGCTTGAACCGACAGACAAGCTGCCGGCAGGTAAAAAACCGTGTCTTTCGTTGAGAGAGCTTGAAAAGCAGATAGGCTATGATCTTGATTCTCAGATGAATATTATGCAGAGAAATCTGACAGTAATGGATCTTGTGGAGCGTTATCTTTCAACAAAAACAGGAGTGAAGCCAAGCACAAAATCAAATTACAGCTTTGTGCGAAACCTTCTGAAACAAGAGGATTTTGCTGAAAGAAAGATCAGTCATATCAGAACCTCTGATGCAAAGCTGTTTCTTATCAGGCTGCAGGATGCCGGTAAAGGATACAGTACCGTTAAAACCGTCCGTGGTGTTCTTCGTCCGGCCTTTCAGATGGCTGTTGATGATGACATCTTGAATAAAAACCCTTTTGGTTTTCAGCTTGCGGGTGTTGTGGTGAATGACAGCGTTACACGAGAAGCGATAAGCCGTGAGCAAATGCTCATGTACGGTAAAGAAGCAAGCAACCGAAAACAATAGATAGACCGCCAGCACTACACTATTCCGAACCAAA
>DBWG01000029.1:0-2057 GCA_002308635.1 Ruminococcaceae bacterium UBA1244
TTGTGTCCGGGAAGAAAGGGCGAGCTTGGCGTTACCGAACTGAACAAGCGTCTCCAGCAGGTGCTGAATCCTCCAAAGAGCCGGTCACAGGAAATAACGATGCCGGTCTATACTCTCAGGACGGGCGACAAGGTCATGCAGACACGAAATAACTATGACCTTCTCTGGACGAAGGATGACGGAACAGAGGGCTCGGGGGTTTTCAACGGAGATATAGGTGTCATAGAGGAGATAGACAAGGCGTCAGGTTCGGCAGTTGTGCGTTTTGATGACAGGCTTGCGATGTATGACGAAGAGTCGCTTCTTAATCTGGAACTTGCCTATGCGACTACGGTACACAAAAGTCAGGGAAATGAATTCAATGCTGTTATAATCCCGATGTACTACGGTACGCCCCAGCTTTACTACAGAAATCTTCTGTATACTGCCGTGACAAGAGCGAAGAAGATACTTATTCTTGTCGGAAATGTATCCACGCTCAAAAAAATGGTGGACAACAACAAAAAGACTCTCCGCTATTCCGGACTTAAAAGCTTTCTGAACGGTAAGGACGGAGATGAACAATGAATTTTATTCTTTCGCTGATATTTCCGGATAAGTGTCCATATTGCGGATGCCTGCTGAAATATCCTCAGACCGCCTGTGAAAGATGTAAAACGGAGCTTTCGTCTGCACCGGTAATAAAGACGATCTTTTCCGGTGTATGCTGCGCCGCACCGTTTTATTATGAAGGTGATGTGCGTCAGGCGATACACCATTTTAAATTCAGGGGCGCAAAGTTCAATGCGGAGAGCTTTTCGGAAGAAATAGCCCGTGCGGTAAGAAGTGCCGGATTCTGTATGGATGAGGTCACTTATGTGCCGACATCGTTTTCGTCAAGATGGAAAAGAGGCTTTGACCAATCCGATGTTATTGCCCGCAAAGCTGCAAAAATACTCGATGTCCCGTTTTTTCCTCTTATCAGAAAGACCGGCAAAAACAAGGTACAGCACGAGCTTTCTCCCGAAGAGCGGAGAAAAAATGTCATCGGTGTATATACTGCCGTCATGCCGGAGGAGACCAGAAATAAAAGTATACTGCTCATTGATGATATCTGCACAACGGGCAGCACACTATCCGAATGCAGCAAAGTGCTGCTTTCAGCCGGTGCAAAGGAAGTAAACTGTGCAAGCATAGCGATAGTAAGAAAATAGCTGAAAGAATGGGTGCTTTTCTTTAGAACTGAAATTTTTTAAAAATGCCGATAAAGAACATTTCTCCTTGTGCTGCATACAATATTGTATAGGCAACTATAAAGGAGGAATCATAATGTCAGAAAATATTCTTTGCAGCGGCTGTGACGACCGCTGCACCAGTGACAGGATAAAAGAAGCCGTTTGTATCAATGCTTCGAGAATATATGATTCATGTTCGGACAAGGATTGTCTTGAAGATCTTCCGGTAATGCTCACAAAGCCGGGTCAGTGTATGATCGACAAGGCAGCGAATGTCCGTCTGAATGATGTTGAGATCGGCAGTGTGTCGATAGGTCTCCAGCCTGTTCCTTTCAATAAGGGATTCTATGCTGTTGACATGACGTTTTATTTTGATGTATGTCTTGATGTATTCATGGCGCCTAATGCTCTGCCGATGCAGGTGAAGGGGCTTGCGGTATTTTCAAAGAGAGCCGTTCTTTTCGGCAGTGACGGAAACGTAAAGATATTCAGTTCCGACTGCAATGCCGACACGCCGGACAACCAGAACACCCCGCTGAGGAATTGTCCGAAGGCTATAGTCCAGACAGCCGAGCCGATACCGCTTTGTGCAAAGCTTGTTGACAGAAGAAACGCTCCGTGTGTGCAGCCGTGCCGTATACCGGAATCCGTTCTCAGAAGGTACGGAGGTGAATTTGTCGGTTCTGAAGCCGAAAAGCAGGTGCTTGTTTCGGTAGGATTGTTTACTATCGTTCAGCTTGAGAGGAATGTTCAGATGCTTATTCCTGCCTATGATTTCTGCATCCCGCACAAGGAATGTGTTTCAAGTTCGGAAGACCCGTGCGAGCTTTTCAGCAGCATAGA
>DBWG01000029.1:2089-5655 GCA_002308635.1 Ruminococcaceae bacterium UBA1244
CCCTATTTTGGAACGCAGAAACTTTCGTAATGTCCGTCCGCGTCGTGAACCATAAAGGTTCACTTTGGCTGTTTTCTCTCACGTCCAAGCTTTGGCTGAGCAATCTCCAAACGTACCTGCGGCAAGCTGCCGCTCCCTATTTTGGAACGCAGAAACTTTCNNTCACGCCCAAGTTTTGGCTGAGCAATATTGAAAGTTTTGCTGATGTTTAAACGCACACACTTTTTTCTGAGTTAAAGATCGTCGGTATGTAATTTCTTATTATGATAAGTGCGTGAGTACGACCGCAATTTTCCACTTTCCATTTTTAATTATCCATTGTTAGTATTGTCGGTGGATAAAAAAGTGCTTTGCGTTATAAAATAAGGCTTGAAAAATCCAAGAAATGTGTGGTAAGATAGTGTATAGGATGAATATGTTATTGACAAAAGAGTGGGGCGACCCGCTCTTTTATCGTTAATAGGACATACTGACGGCATAATGAAAAAAACATATTATGCGGAACAGGAGAAGCTATGACAGAAAAAAAGAATAAAAAGATCAATACCGTTGATGCGGTGACTGAACTGGTAGAGCCGATAGTTGAAAAAATGGGTCTGACCTTGTGGGATGTCCGTTTTGTAAAAGAGGGCGCACTGTGGTACCTCAGAATTTTTATCGACAGGGACAGCGGCGTTACTATTGAAGACTGCGAAAATGTTACCCGTGCGGTAGATCAGCCGCTTGATGAGCTTGATCCCATCGAACAGAACTATATCCTTGAAGTATCATCTCCGGGAATTGAAAGGGAACTGATAAAGCCTGAACACTTTGATGCTTTTCTCGGTGCGGACGTTATGATAAGGCTTATACGTCCGGACGAAAACGGCGAAAAGGAATTCAGGGGAACTCTCATTGCTCACGACAAGGATACCGTCACTATCACGGAAGACGGAGATCAAAGGGTAATAAACAAGAAGGATACGGTATATATTAAACTGGACGATTTTGAATTGTAAATCTCTACATAAAAAATTGACGGAGGTATTATCATGAAAAAGAAAAAGGCGGAACAGCCGCAGGACAACAGAAATACGGAACTCTACGAAGCTCTTGCGCTGATGGAAAAGGAAAGAGGCATACCGGTAGATTTTATGATAAGCCAGATACAGAAGGCTATCGTTACTGCCTGCAAGAATACCTATAACGGAAATGAAGATGTTCTTATCAAGATGGAACCCGCTACAGGAATATTTGAGGTGTATCTTAATAAGACGGTGGTTGAAGAGGTCTATGACAGCGGAAGAGAGATCGCTCTTGATGAAGCAAGAAAGATAGTCCCGTCTGCAATGCCTGATGATAAGGTCGGCATAAAATTAGACCCGAAGGATTTCGGAAGAATCGCTGTCCAGACTGCAAGAAATATTATCCGTCAGGGCATCCGTGACGGTGAAAAGGGACAGGCACTTGCCGAATATCAGAGCAAGCTTAAAGAGATCGTTACCGCAACCGTTGAACAGGTGGATGCAAAAACAGGAAACGCAACTCTCCGTCTTGGAAAGTCCATCGCCATCCTGCCCAAAAACGAACAGATCAACGGAGAGGTACTTACAGAAGGCAGCCAGATAAAGGTCTATATCGTAGATATCAAGACCGGAGGAAAAGAGCCGAGAGCGATTATTTCACGTACACATCCTGATCTTGTAAAGAGACTGTTTGAATCTGAGGTCCCCGAAATATTTGACGGAACTGTTGAGATAAAGTCGATCTCCAGAGAGGCAGGCTCCCGTACAAAGATCGCAGTATACAGCAAGGACGAAAATGTCGATGCAGTCGGCGCCTGCATCGGACCGAGAGGACAGAGAGTCGGAACTATCGTCGATGTTCTCGGCGGTGAAAAAATAGATATCGTTGAGTACAGCGAAGATCCTGTCAAGTTCATTTCCGCAGCCCTCTCTCCGGCAGAGGTAGTAAAGGTGGATATCGACCCGAATGTTGAAAGAGTGTGCAAAGCGTCTGTTCCGGACAGCCAGCTTTCACTTGCCATCGGAAACAAAGGCCAGAATGTACGTCTTGCCGCAAAGCTTACCGGCTGGAAAATAGACATCCGTCCGGAAAGCGGATTCTTCGGTGAAGAGGAAGAAAAATCTTCCGAAAAGGAAGAGACCGTTGAAGCTGCTGCCGAAGAAACCGAAACAGCAGATGTAAATGGAGCTGCTGACGAAACAGAGACTATGGAAGAAACACGTCCTGAGACAGAGAATACAGAAGAAGCTTTACCTGAAACCGAAGAAGCAAATATTGAATAAGCCTTAAAAAACACATATAAAGGGGGTGCCGTAATGAAACAGAAAAAAATACCTTTGCGGAAGTGTATCGGCTGTACCGAAATGAAAGAGAAAAAGCAGCTTGTAAGAGTAGTGAAAGCACCCGATGAAACAGACGAAAACGGAGAGGTGCTTAAAACAGGGGAAATAAGCGTTGACCTCACGGGGAAAAAGCCCGGAAGAGGAGCTTATGTATGCAGGTCTCCGGAATGTCTTGCCGCTGCAAGAAAGGCAAGACGGTTTGAGAAGGCTTTCAGCTGCCGGATACCGGACGATGTATATGAACGTCTGGAAAAGGAGCTGGAACAGTGAGCGGAACGGGGGAGTTTTCTGAAATGAATAATAAACTGCTGTCATTGCTTGGCATCGCACGGCGTGCGGGCAGGCTGACGATGGGGTTTGATGCGGCGGCAGAGTCGATAAAAAAAGGGGAATCAAGACTGCTGCTTTTGGCGGATGACCTTTCCGAAAAGAGCAAAAAGTCGATAGGATATACCGCACAGCAAAACGGTGTCGAAGTCCTGATAACGGGCTGCACCATGAGCGATACAGGGAACGCTGTCGGTCGTAAACAGACCGGCATAATTTCGGTAAATGACAGCGGCTTTGCAAATAAGATGAAAGACCTTTGTACAGTGAACAGTCAGGAGGAATGTATATGATAAAATATAAATTGGGTGAGGTTGCAAAGGACCTTAATGTTTCCAATAAGGACGTTGCGGATGTGCTCAAGAACCGTATGAATGTCATCAAAAAGCCGACTACGGCTCTTACCGAAGAGGAACTGAATGTTATTTTTGAACATTATACACAGCAGAACAGCGTCGGCAGTTTTGATGCTTATTTTGCTTCGGCAAATGCAGCCGAAGAGCCTGTAAAGGAGGAAGCTTCTGTTCAGGAGACAGCGCCTGTTGAGGAAGCTCCCGCAAAGCCTCAGCCTGAAAAGAAGGAAAAGCCCAAAAAACAGGAAAAGCAGGAAACAAAGCCTGCCGCATCCGCCGATCAGAAGCGTCCGGAAAAACAGAAGCAGCAAAAGCCCGCTGAGACTGACCGCAAGCCTCAGCAGCAGAAGGACAGCAAAAAGCCCGCTCAGGCAAATCAGCCCAAGCCTCAGCAGAGGCCTCAGACCGCTGCACCTGCACAGAGCGGACAGCCTGCACAGGATGAGGGCTATGGAAGCAGGAGCCGTGTTATAAATACACGTTCCTCAAATGTTGATATCGAACGCTATAACGAAAAATATGACCGTCTTGCAAGCGA
>DBWG01000029.1:5761-13892 GCA_002308635.1 Ruminococcaceae bacterium UBA1244
CAGATCCCCGATGAGATCACCGTCGGCGAGCTTGCACTCAGACTCAAAGCAAGAGCCGCAGAGGTCATCACAAAGCTGATGGGCTTCGGCGTGATGGCGAGCGTCAACAACGTCATAGATTTTGATACAGCTTCACTTGTTGCAATGGAGTTCCATGCAAAGGTCGAAAAGGAAACTATAGAAACTATCGAAGAGAGAATCATAGACGACAGTGACGATACAGATGAGAACCTCGTACCACGTGCTCCCGTAGTTGTTGTTATGGGACACGTTGACCACGGAAAGACTTCACTTCTTGACAGCATCCGCCACGCTCACGTTACCTCTACCGAAGCCGGCGGCATCACACAGCACATCGGCGCTTATCGTGTAGAGATCGACGACAGAGAGATCACCTTCCTCGATACTCCCGGACACGAAGCATTTACAACAATGCGTGCAAGAGGCGCTCAGGTAACGGATATAGCTATCCTTGTTGTTGCAGCGGATGACGGTATCATGCCTCAGACGATAGAGGCTATCAACCATGCAAAGGCTGCGGGCGTTTCGGTAATCGTTGCCGTAAACAAGATAGACAAGCCCGCCGCAAACGTAGAGCTTGTAAAACAGCAGCTCACAGAATATGAGATCGTTCCGGAAGAATGGGGCGGCGATACACCGGTCATCCCTGTTTCCGCACATACAAAAGAGGGTATTGACGACCTTCTTGAAATGGTACTTCTTGTTGCAGACATGAAGGAACTGAAGGCTAACCCTGACAGAGCCGCAAAGGGTACAGTCATCGAAGCAAGACTTGACAAGGGCAGAGGACCTATCGCTACAGTACTCGTACAGAACGGTACTCTCAATGTCGGTGACATCATCGTTGCAGGTACAACTGTCGGCAGAGTAAGAGCCATGATGAACGATAAGGGACAGCGTGTAAAGACCGCCGGTCCTTCTGTACCGGTTGAGATCACAGGTCTTGATGATGTTCCGACAGGCGGCGACGTATTCAACGCCGTATCTGATGAGCGTCTCGCACGTGAGCTTGTTGAACAGAGAAAGACCGCTGAAAAGGAAGAACGCTTTAACAGCCGCACAAAGGTAACTCTTGACAACCTCTTTGACCAGATGCGTCTTGACGATATGAAGGAACTCAAGATAATCGTAAAGGCTGACGTTCAGGGATCTGTAGAAGCCGTAAGACAGTCCCTTGAAAAGCTTACCAATGAGGAGATACGTGTAAATGTCATCCACAGCGGTGTTGGTGCTATCAGGGAATCAGACGTTATGCTTGCGTCAGCATCAAATGCTATCATAGTCGGATTTAATGTCCGTCCCGATCCCGTTGCGGAAGAAAACGCAAAGCGTGACGGGGTTGATATGAGACTTTACAGAATAATCTATGACTGCATCGAAGAGATCGAAGCCGCTATGAAGGGTATGCTTGCACCGAAGTACAAGGAAACTCAGCTTGGTAAGGTCGAAGTCCGCCAGACCTACAAGATCACAAATGTCGGACTTGTTTCAGGTTCTTATGTTCTCAGCGGAAAGGTCGTCAGAGGCGCACAGGTCCGTGTTGTCCGTGACGGTATAGTCATTGCCGATGATATCATCGCATCCCTCCAGCGTTTCAAGGATTCCGTAAAGGAAGTTGCCGCAGGCTACGAATGCGGTATCACTCTTGACCGTTTCAGCGACATCAAGGAGGGCGATATCTTTGAGATCTATCAGATCGAGGAAATAAAGCCTGAATAAAGTGTGGAGCTTTGAGTGTGGAGTTGATATCATGCTCCGCATAAATATAAAAAAGCTGTATCCGTGCGGATAGTTCCGATTCGGGTACAGCTTTTTACTATAGTGATCTAACTTAGAACGCAGAAACTTTCATAACGTCCGGCGGTGTTCCTCCGGACAACTCCACACACCACTCTCCACTTTACAGTTTTGCATTTGTTTTGAATCGCTAAAAACAGCTTTTCCTCCGGACATGGGGAAACGTCCGGAGGAAAAACTGCTTTTTAGGAGGAATGTATATGAAGTTTGATCTTATAAACAAAGTCAGCGGCACCGCTCATTCAAAGAAGAAGAGTTCTTCAAATTTCTTGTCGAGTGCGATACATATTAAAAGAGCAAGCCTTGCGCTGGGACAGAACTGATTGTTTTCTATTGAGCTTATGGTCTGGCGTGAAACACCGACCATTTCTGCAAGGTCACCCTGAGAGATCCTTTTTTCCGCTCTTGCAACACGCAGGCGGTTCTGAAATACTATATCGTTCATAGGCTGTTCACCCACAGGAACATTCCCGCACAGAAAAATGAAGCAAGTCCTGTTCCGACAGCAAAGATCAGGTAAAGAGGCTTTTTGATATTTTTGTACTGGTAAAAAAATGTGGTGCAGAGATAAGCGGTGATGATAGTCACAAACTCATAGAATGTCTGTCTGTGAAAAGCTCTGTATACGCTGAAAAACAGACACAAAACACCGACAACGACCGCACCGATACCGAAAGAGGCATTATACACACGCTGTTCTCTTTCATCAAGAGAATTGCGGTTCTTTTTTTTGTTCTTTTCAAGAATTTCGTGTTTATCCATCTGAAAAGTCCTCCGGCAATACAAAGACAGGTGAAATCTTCCTGTTTTCTCTTGTGTTTACATAGTATCATATACTTTACGAATTGTCAAGTATTCTTGACACAATTTCTTTTAAACTTGACATTACAATATCTTAATGGTTTTGTAACAATATTGTAATTTTTGGAAGTTCCTATTGTCCGGCAGGTTCTGCACAAATATGAAAATGATTTTCAAATCCCTTGACAACAGATATATGCTGTGCTAAAATTAAGAACGGATTTCAAATTCAGGGGATGCTGATTGTACAAGGTTGACTCTGGCGCGGTAAAAAGGTCTCCGATGCGTAGGAATTGGAGCGCGAAATAGGCTCCGGCGGCTCGCCGGCGGATTTCAAATTCAGGGGATGCTGATTGTACAAAGTTGGCATTCCGGCGAATTAATTAAGAGGCAGGTTTTATGAATGAAAAAGATCATTTCACTCGTGATCTGTGCAGCGATAGGACTTCTGAGTCTGAGCGGGTGCGGATCAAAAGAAAAGGACGGAAAGCTGCATATCGTTGCAACTATTTTCCCCGAATATGACTGGACTATGCAGATCATCGGAGATAACCCCGGCAATGCCGATGTTTCCATGCTGCTTGACAACGGCGTTGATCTTCACAGCTATCAGCCGTCAATGGACGATATTATGAAAATATCCGAGTGTGATGTGTTTATTTATGTCGGCGGAGAATCCGACAAGTGGGTCAGAGATGCTCTTTCACAGGCAAAAAATAAGGATATGATAGTCATTGATCTTATGGATGTTCTAAAGGACCGCCTCAAGGAAGAAGAAACCGTTGAGGGTATGCAGGGACATGATGATGACGGCCATGATGACGAAACAGAAAACGATGAACACGTGTGGCTTTCGCTCAGGAACGCTTCTGCTGCTTGTGACGCTATAGCCGATGCCCTTTCAAAGGCCGACAGCAAAAATGCGGATACATACAAAAAGAATTCCGAAAGCTACAAGAAAAAGCTTTCGCAGCTTGATGAAGAATACAAGGCTGCCGCTTCGTCATCAAAGACAAAGACTATACTTGTCGGAGACAGGTTCCCGTTCAGGTATCTTGTCGATGATTATGGTCTTGATTATTATGCGGCATTTTCGGGCTGTTCGGCGGAGACTGACGCAAGCTTTGATACTATAATCTTTCTTGCAAAAAAATCCGATGAGCTTGGCCTGAAATACATCCTCAAAACAGAGACATCTGACTCCTCTGTTGTCGAGACCATAAGGGACAACACAAAAACCAAAGATCAGAAGATACTCACGCTTGATTCGATGCAGTCTACCACATCATCCGACATCAGGGGCGGTACAAGCTACCTGTCAGTGATGGAGAAAAACTGTGAGGTGCTGAAGCAGGTGCTTGAAAACAAATGATATTCTGAAAAGTATGTGAGCGGGAGGAAGGATAATGGCGCTGATAGAAGTCAAGGGTCTGAAGCTTGGCTATGAAAACAGGGTTATAATAAAGAACCTGAATTTTACCGTGAACGAGGGCGAGTACCTTTGTATAGTCGGAGAAAACGGCTCAGGAAAAACGACCCTGATGAAAACTTTGCTTAATCTCCAGAAGCCCATGGATGGAGAGATAATATACGGTGACGGACTCAAAAAAAACGAAATAGGCTATCTTCCTCAGCAGACGATAGTACAAAAGGATTTTCCGGCTTCGGTGAGGGAAATTGTGCTTTCAGGCTGTCAGGCAAGATGCGGATGGAGACCGTTTTACAGCAAAGACGAAAAAAAGCTTGCAGAGGACAATATGGAAAGAATGGGCATAAAGCAGTTTGCAAAAAGATGCTACAGAGATCTTTCCGGCGGACAGCAGCAGAGAGTCCTTCTTGCAAGGGCATTGTGTGCCACAAGAAAAATACTGCTGCTTGATGAACCTGTTTCTGGGCTTGACCCGATGGTGACAGCGGAAATGTACAGCCTTATCGACGGACTGAACAAGGACGGTATAACGATAATAATGATCTCGCACGATATTTCCGCAGCGGTGAGATATGCAACAAATATCCTCCATATCAGCAAGAAGATATTCTTCGGGACAAAGGATGAATATTCCCAGAGCGATATCGGAAAGCTGTTTATTATGAGGGACTATTATGAGAGGGGGCGTAACAGGGATGTTTGATAACCTCTCAAAGATAGGCGATTATCTTGAATATCCGTTTGTAAGGTATGCGCTTATCGTAGTTGTGCTTGTTGCGCTGTGTGCGTCGCTTTTGGGAGTGACGCTTGTGCTGAAAAGATTCTCGTTCATCGGAGACGGCTTGTCCCATGTCGGGTTCGGCGCAATGGCGATAGCGAGCGTTGCGAATGTCACAAATCAGATGATAATAATAATGCCTGTGACCATAATCAGTGCGGTACTGCTTTTGAGGACGGGTCAGAACACAAAGATAAAGGGCGATGCTGCCATCGCAATGATATCAGTCGGTGCGCTTGCCTTCGGATATCTGCTTATGAATATATTCCCGCCGTCAGCAAATCTCACGGGTGACGTGTGCAGTACGCTTTTCGGACCGACCTCGCTGATAACTCTGACGATGGACGATGTTATACTTTGTTCGGTGATATCTGCAATAGTAGTTATCGTGTTCCTGTTCTTTTACAGGAAGATATTTGCGGTCACGTTTGACGAAAACTTTGCGGCGGCTGTTGGTACGAGGACAAAGGCATACAACCTTCTTCTTGCGGTGATAATAGCGGTAGTTATCGTCATGGGAATGACGCTCGTTGGTTCGCTGATGATATCGGCACTTGTGATATTTCCGGCGCTTTCGTCAATGAGACTGTTCAAGAGCTTCCGTTCCGTAACGATATTCTCTGTCATACTTTCGGTATGCTGTGCCGTTATCGGAGTGTTTATCGCCATAATGGTCGGAAGGATACCGATAGGCGCTACGATAGTTGCTGTTGATGTTGCGGCTTTCATATTCTGCTGGATAATCGGATTGATAAAAAAATAAACAAAGGCTCATTCCTTACATAAGCGAAGGAATGAGCCAGTTTTTTTATCTGTCTGCAATGTCTGTATATTTTACTCTGCCGTGTACGTTTAAATATGCGGGACGGATTATCTTTCCGGAGTTTACGAGTTCCTCCATACGGTGAGCCGACCATCCGGCTATTCTTGCAATGGCGAAAATAGGTGTAAAGAGCTTCTGCGGGAGATCGAGCATACTGTAGACAAATCCGCTGTAGAAGTCTACATTTGCGCTGACACCCTTATATATGCGGCGCTCCTTTGCAATTACCTCAGGAGCAAGCTTTTCGACCATAGAATACAGTGCGAATTCCTTGTGTCTGCCCTTTTCTTCGGCAAGCTTTTCAACGAAGCCCTTGAAAACTCTTGCTCTCGGGTCAGATATGGAATAGACAGCGTGTCCCATGCCGTAAATAAGCCCCGATCTGTCAAATGCCTCTCCGTGGAGAAGCTTTGTCAGGTAGTCACGCACTGCGTCCTCGTCCTTGAAATCGGTGATATTCTTTTCCATATCCTCAAACATCTTTACGACCTTGATGTTTGCGCCGCCGTGCTTGGGGCCTTTAAGCGAACCGAGTGCAGCGGCAATAGCGGAATACGTGTCCGTGCCAGATGAAGTTACAACGTGAGTTGTAAATGTGGAATTGTTTCCGCCGCCGTGTTCCGCATGAAGAACAAGCGACATATCAAGCAGCTTAGCTTCAAGCTTTGTGTATTTTGAATCGGGACGAAGCATATAGAGAATATTTTCCGCAGTGGAAAGATCAGGCTGCGGAGAATGTATGATAAGGCTCTTGTTTCTGCGGTAGTGGTTGTATGCCTGATAGCTGTATACGGAAATAACAGGGAAAAGCGCAATGAGCTGGAGACACTGGCGCAGAACATTCGGAAGTGAAGTATCGTCTGCATTGTGGTCGTAGGAATAGAGCGTCAGAACGCTTCTTGCGAGTGCGTTCATCATGTCGCTCGAAGGTGCTTTCAGAATTACGTCTCTTGTAAAATAGTGAGGAAGGTTGCGGTAGGTCGCAAGAAGGCGGTTTATCTGTTCAAACTGTTCCTGTGTGGGCAGGCTGCCGAACATAAGGAGATATACCACCTCTTCAAAGCCGAATCTGTCATCGCTTATGAAGCCCTTTACTATATCTTCAACGTCAACGCCTCTGTAATAAAGCTTTCCGTCGCAGGGAGTCGTCACGCCGTTCACTGTCTTTGAGGAGCATATTTCGGATATTTCAGTAAGACCTGCAAGAACGCCCTTTCCGTTTATATCACGCAGTCCTCGTTTTACATCATATTTTGTATAAAGATCTTTTTCTATCTTTCCGTGGATCTCGCATAATTTGCTCAGATCTTCAAGCTCGTGAGTTATGCGGAAGATATCTTCGTTTGCCATTGGTATCATCTCCATTATTTGAATTTGCATCAGGTTCTTATTATATCATCAAAAAGACTATTGTACATCAAATTGTTATAACTGTTTTGTAAATTTTCTTTTAATGAACTATAGCACAGCATCCCTGAAAAATATTTTTTTCTTTAAGCCGGTGGTTTATCGCATTTATGACATGGCGCTTGTCGCCGCTCCATTTTGGTGCAATGAGTTTTGTTTTGTCGCCGTCGCCGGTCAGTCTGTGTATCACTATATTCTGCGGCAGAACCGAGATAATATCACACACGATGTCTATGTATTCATCTTCGCTGAGAGCGTCAAATCCGCCGTTCATATAAAGTTCTGCGAGCTTTGTATTTTTTAGTATGTGCAGGAGCTGAATTTTTATCCCGTCAGCGCCGCAGCTTCCGACATACCGTGCCGTTGCGAGCATATCATCCCTGTTTTCGTGAGGAAGTCCGATGATCGTATGAACGATGACTTCTGCGCCTATGTTTTTCAGTTCCCTTACTGCACGGTCAAAGCACGGGAGTTCATAGCCCCTGTTTATGAATTTTGCGGTGTTTTCGTTTGCGGTCTGAAGTCCCAGTTCCACCCAGAGAGGTTTTTCTTTTGCAAGGCTTTCGAGGAGTTTCAGCTTGTCGTCTTCAAGGCAGTCAGGTCTTGTTGCGATAGACAGAACTGCGATATCCTCTCTCGATACAATGGGTCTGAAAAGCCTTTCAAGGTATTCTGCCGGAGCGTATGTGTTTGTAAAAGCCTGAAAATAGGCTATATATCTGTTTCCGGAGAATTTGTTTTTTACAGCGGCTTTTGCGGTCTCTATCTGTTCGCCGATCGGAAGCCGGCAGTCGGGAGTAAAGTCACCCGAACCGCCTTCACTGCAAAAGATACATCCGCCGTATGAAAGAGTACCGTCCCTGTTCGGACAGGACATACCGCCGTCAAGTGAAAGCTTATAAAGCTTTTCGCCGAATATCTGTTTCAGACGGCAGTCAAGTGAATAATATCTTCTGCCGTTCCAGAGCATGGTTTTTTCTTCCATTTTTATTTACCTAAAAGTAAAGGAGGAAACCAAAAGCTCCCTCCTTCACGAAGACTTTGTTAAGTTTTGTTGTAACTATTCAGTCTCTAA
>DBWG01000023.1 GCA_002308635.1 Ruminococcaceae bacterium UBA1244
TGCGGATGGTCGTTCGGGTTCATTACAGAACCTCTTACTGTCGGTCTCCAACCCATATTGCGTTTACGGCCTGCCTTACCGATCTTTACGTTTTCGTGGTCGATATTGCTGACCTGTCCGATAGAAGCCATGCAGTTTTCGGGCACGTTTCTCAGTTCGCCTGAAGGAAGTCTGAGAAGTGCATATCCGTTTTCTTTAGCCATGAGCTGTGCCATATTGCCGGCGCTTCTTGCAAGCTGTGCGCCCTTGCCGGGATAAAGCTCCACGTTGTGTACAAATGTACCTACGGGGATATTTGAAAGCGGAAGTGCGTTGCCGGGCTTGATATCTGCGTTAGGACCAGAAACTACTTTGTAGCCGATCTTAAGTCCTACCGGAGCGATGATATAGCTCTTTGTACCGTCTGCATACTCAACAAGAGCGATGTGAGCGCTGCGGTTCGGATCATATTCAAGGGTCTTTACGATACCCTCAACGTCAAAGTTGCGACGCTTGAAATCAATGATCCTGTACTTGTTGCGGTTACCGCCGCCTCTGTGACGGACGGTGATCCTGCCGTAGCTGTTACGGCCGGACTTTTTGTTGAGCGGAGCCAGAAGGCTTTTTTCAGGCTCAACCTTAGAAAGAACCGAATAATCAGTTACCGACATATTTCTTCTTGCCGGGCTGGTCGGTTTATAATTCTTAATTGCCATTTATTTCACTCTCCTCATGATGGCTTTGCGGAGAACGGCTATTCTCCATTCATTCTGCCTGCGGATTAATCGCAGGTTAATATCTGACTAAAAGCCGGATATTACATCATGCCTTCAAAGAACTCGATTGTCTTGCTGCCCTCTGTAAGTGTTACATAAGCCTTTTTCCATGAAGGTGTATAGCCCTCATATCTGCCCTGACGGCGCATACGGCCTCTTACGCTGACAGTGTTTACTTTTGAAACCTTAACACCGAAGATCTCTTCGACAGCCTTAGCGATCTGGATCTTTGTAGCTTTCTTGTCTACTTTGAAGGTATATTTCTTTTCATTTGCAACGCCTGCCATGCTCTTTTCTGTGATGATAGGCATTATGATGATGTCACGAGCTGTCATGCGTATACCTCCTCGATCTTGCTGATGGCATCCTTAACGATAACGAGCTTGTCAGCGTTCATGATGTCATAAACATTGAGTGTATTTACCTGAGCTGTCTTAACGCCAGGAATATTTCTTGCTGAGTTGATGACCTTTACATCTACCTCAGGAAGAACGATAAGTGCTTTTTTCTCTGAGCCGATAGCCTTGAGCATATCAGCGACTGTCTTTGTCTTGAACTCGCTTACTGTAAGGCTGTCAAGAACAATGATCTGGTTGTCGCTGAGCTTGCTTGAGAAGGCTGACTTCATAGCGAGTCTTCTTACCTTCTTGTTTACGGTAAATCTGTAGCATCTGGGCTTCGGAGCAAACACAACGCCGCCGTGAGTCCACTGAGGAGCTCTTGTCGAACCCTGTCTTGCATGACCTGTACCCTTCTGTTTCCAAGGCTTTCTGCCGCCGCCGCTTACCTCTGTACGGGTAAGAGCCGACTGTGTGCCCTGACGGTTATTTGCAAGATAGTTTACTACCATCTGGTGCATAACAACTGTGTTGGGCTCAATACCGAAAATGGCGTCTGAAAGTTCAGCTGTGCCGACCTTCTGTCCGGCCATATCGAGAACATCTATATTAGCCATTGAAATTTCCTCCTTCCCTTATGCTTTTACGCTGTCACGAATTACAACGATTCCGCCGTTAGGTCCGGGAACAGCGCCCTTGATAGCGATAAGATTGTTTTCTGCGTCAACCTTGACTACGGTAAGGTTCTGAACGGTAACTCTCTCAGCGCCGAGGTGACCTGCCATTTTCTTGCCCTTCCAAACTCTTGAAGGTGTTGAGCAGGCGCCCATTGAACCGCCGTGACGAGCTACAGGACCTGAACCGTGAGTCTCTTTGAGACGGTGGAAGTTCCAACGCTTGATTACGCCGGCATATCCCTTACCCTTGCTCTTGCCTGTTACGTCGATCTTGTCGCCCTCGGCAAAAGTATCGGCCTTGATGATGTCGCCGACTTTGTAAGCATCGAGATTTTCTACTCTGAATTCACGAAGTGTGCTCTTGGGAGCAACGTCAGCCTTCTTGAAGTGGCCGAGCATAGGCTTTGTGATGTTTACAGGATCGTTCTTGAACTTTTCGCTGCGAACTCTCTTGCCTTTGCCTGTGCCGTTCTGGACCTTCAGCTTGATATCGCCGAAGCCGAGCTGAACTGCTTCATAACCGTCGTTTTCTACTGTCTTGATCTGAGATACCACGCAGGGACCTGCTTCAATTACAGTAACAGGGAGAACGGTGCCCTTTGCATCGAAGATCTGTGTCATACCGATCTTTTTGCCGATGATTGCTTTCTGCATTTGTTTTTCCTCCTTGATAGGTTATTGGTCGGCGTTTCACCGACATGACCCCAGCTGCTTGTTGGTTAAGATCAGAGCTTGATCTCGATCTCAACACCGGCAGGGAGTTCGAGTCCTGTCAGAGCTTCAACAGTCTTGTTTGAAGGTCTGAGGATGTCGATAAGTCTCTTGTGAGTTCTTGTTTCAAACTGCTCACGGCTGTCCTTATACTTATGAACAGCACGAAGGATCGTAACGACCTGCTTCTCGGTGGGGAGCGGTACGGGACCTGAAACTCTTGCACCTGTACGCTTTGCCGTTGCAACGATCTTCTCAGCCGACTGATCCACCAGCTGATGATCGTATCCCTTGATTCTTATCCTTATTTTTTCCTTGACTGCCACGTTCATCGCCTCCTTATCGTAGTTGGCGGGCGTTCTCTCAATTCCTTACACCCTTCCGGGTGTTTCCTGCAACTCTATTGAAAAACCGGATAGACATAGGTCGATCCGGGTCAGGTCATGAGAAAATCAGAGCGCAGTTCTTCCCCACACTCGCGCAACTCAAATAGAGTATAGGCAAGACGCTCAAAAAAATATTCTTTCGCCCGGTTTAAAATCGNNAAATCGGACATACTCCACGGAAAAACCGGCCTGTTTCAGCCGCAACCTCCCGCTTCATCGCATATCTGTCGCAGTCGCTTATATATAGTATCATACGTTTCGGGGTTTTTCAAGTCTTTTCAAAAAATTATTTTTTGTAATATGCGTAGAAATTTCATTTGATTTTTTGTGCAATTTGCTACAGGCTTTTGGCGGTTTATAATAGAACAATATAGCCTGTTTTGTTTCAAAAATCAGTAAAATTTATGTAAATTATAACAACAAGCATCCGCCCCGCAGCCTCCGGACCGCAGGGCAGCATGATAATTATTCTTTTTTGGAATCATACGCTTCTTTTGTAAGCTCCAGCTCAAGACACAGCCAATCCTCGCCGTTGATGTTGAAGTGTTCAGGCTCGCCGCCCGGTACATCTTCAAATCCGGCAGCCTTATAGCAATAATAAGCGGACGGGTTGTTTTCAAACACTCCTATGGTTGCTTTTTCTGCTCCGAGTATCTCGAATACATATTTAAGTGTAAGCTTTACCATAGCCTTTCCGTAACCCATACCGCGCTTTGTGTCATCAACGATAACAAAACCCAGACGGCAGACCATTTTCTCCGGATCAACAAACCTGAGTATAAGATGTCCGACAATGCCGCTGCCGTCAAAAGCGGTCATGGGATAGAAATTGTCATCGTCTCCGCAGTCGCCGTTGCAGTCGTAATATTTGATATTAATTTCATTTGCCGTTATGGGATAGTATTCATATCTGTCCGAACACCACTGACGGAATGAAAATTCATCGCCTATCCAGCTTACGATATGCTCCGCATCGCAGGGCTTGTATGGTCTTAGCCTTAGCATAAGCTCTTCTCCTTTCGTATCAAGCTCAAAAAGCTCGTCAAAATCACTGATATCTATCTTCTGTGTGAAGCACACGCCGACAGATCTCAGGAAAACAAAGTTTATGCTCGTTCCGGAACTTTTCTTGTCGCCTCTTGTGGCGGATACGATATCACGCAGCGGAAAGTTACCTTCCGTCGGCAGACCGTATTTCTGCAAAAGGGCATCAAGCCTTGCGCTCGTACCCGTTTCGGTAAGACCGTGCTTTTCGCTTATCCTCGTTATTATCGCCGCACCTGCCGCAACCGCCTCACCGTGAGTAAGACCGCTGTAATCGTTCAGCTTTTCGAGTGCATGACCGAGAGTATGACCGAAATTCAGTATTGCCCTCTCCCCTGTGTCACGCTCATCGTTCTGCACAACATCTGCTTTTATGGAAATGCACTCATATATAATGTCGTCAATGAAGTCCTCCGCATTTTCCTGTTCAAGTCTTTCAAAAAGCGAACGGCTCCTGATACAGCCGTACTTTACTACCTCGCCAAGACCGTCACGGAAAAATACGCCCGGAAGCGTAACAAGTGTTTCCGGGTCGATAAGAACAAGTATCGGCTGCCAGAATGCACCCACAAGATTTTTACCTGTGGGAAGGTCAACTCCGGTCTTTCCTCCAACGGATGAATCCACCTGAGCAAGAAGGCTTGTCGGTATCTGTACAAAGTCGATGCCTCTCAGATAGCTTGCCGCAGCAAAGCCCGCCATATCGCCGGTAACGCCTCCGCCAAGTGCAACTACAATATCGGTGCGTGTGATGTCATGCTCATAGAAGTGCATATACATTTTTTCGATAGTAGAAAGGCGCTTGCTTTCCTCGCCGGCTTCAAATACGAATTCCGACACTTCAAAACCGCTGAGTTCAAGAGAATCCCTCACTCTGCCGGCATAAATCGGCGCAACATTGGTATCACTGACGATGACCGCCCTCGCAGCCTTTGTCAGCGGTCTTATGTATGCTCCTGCATGGTCAAGGATATTATGCTCAATAATTATATTGTAGCTCCTGCCTGTTTTTACGGTGATAGTTTTCATTCTCCAAGTGCCTCCTTTATGACCTTTCCCTGATGAAGTATCTCTGCAAGCTCTTTTCTGTCGCCTTTTTCGATGCCGTTCCTGATCTTTTCGAGGTTTTCTATCATTGTATCTATCTCAGCCACAAGCGGCTTCTGATTTTCGATAAACAATTCCGACCACAGCTCGGCATTGATATTTGCGACTCTCGAAACGTCCTTATAGCTGCCGGCAGAATATCCCTGATGCTTCAGACATCTCGGACTGAATACATAGGCACAGGCGATAACATGAGGAAGCTGTGAAGTGAAGGCTATCATCATATCGTGTTCTTCGGGCGTGGCATAGACCACACGTCCGAATCCAAGCTTTTTTACAAGGGCTGCGACCTTTGAGACTGCCTGATGAGGTGCGTCTCCGGGAATGATTATCGCATTTGCACCAAGGAACAGATCCGCCTCCGCAACGTCAAAGCCGTTCTTTTCCTTGCCTGCCATCGGATGGAATCCCACAAAAACAAAACCGTTCTCTTTTGCCGTCTCCGCAAGCTGAGGACATATCTCTGACTTTATGCCGCAGGTATCGACTACGACGCAGTCTCTGTTTATCCTGCCGGCGTTTTCCCGCACAAAAGCAACAGCGGCTTCGGGATACATACCTAAGATGAGCATATCGGCCTTCTCCAGTACCTCAGGAGTTCCGATCTCGTCAATGGCACCACATTCCATCGCTTTTTTCAGCGGTGCGGAGCTTCGGTTTATACCATAAACATAATGATCCGTATATTTTTTTATCGCCTTAGCGACAGAGCCTCCGATTATTCCAAGACCTGCAATTACAATATTCATTCCGGCTTCACAGACGGCAGACCGTCTGTATCCTCCTTTTGGGATTTTTCACCATTATAACACAAGAGCGGTACCATTTCAAGGAAAAACGCACCGTATATTCAAGAAGTTTGTAATCCGATTCCACCCGTCAGTCAGCCGAGCATTATTTCGTCATAAGCCTTTTTCAGTGCGAATACTCTTCTTGCAACGGTGTCGAACTGGTCGGGGGTGAGGGACTGTGCGCCGTCTGAAAGTGCGTGTTTGGGGTCGTTGTGGACTTCTATCATAAGACCGTCCGCTCCCGCCGCCACTGCCGCAAGAGCCATTTGTTCAACAAGGGATGACTTTCCTGTTGCGTGGCTGGGGTCTACGATAACAGGCAGGTGAGAAAGCTTCTTCACAACAGGTATAGCCGAAAGGTCAAGAGTATTTCTTGTTGCCGTCTCGAATGTGCGGATACCTCTCTCGCAAAGAATGACCTTGCTGTTGCCGCCTGCCATGATGTATTCTGCACTCATCAGCCATTCTTCGATGGTATTTGCAAGACCTCTTTTGAGAAGTATCGGCTTGTCGATCTTTCCAAGCTCCTTGAGAAGCTCGAAGTTCTGCATATTTCTTGCGCCGA
>DBWG01000073.1:0-1510 GCA_002308635.1 Ruminococcaceae bacterium UBA1244
ATCGTGGAAGAGATCAACCGCCGCTTCTGTGAGAAAATGAACCAGCAGGGCGTTGAGGGCTGGCGGATCAGCAAGATGGCTGTCATCAATGACGGCATCGTAAGAATGGCAAACCTTGCTGTAATTGCGAGCCATTCAGTAAACGGCGTTTCAAAGCTCCACAGCGAGATACTCAAGGATTCCGTTTTCCATGATTTCTATACCGTAACACCCGAAAAGTTCAAGAACGTTACAAACGGTATCGCTCACAGACGCTGGCTCAACCAGTCAAACCCCGGTCTTGCAAACCTCATCACACAGCTTATCGGTGATGAATTCAAAAAGGATGCCAATGTCCTTGAAAAGCTCATGTCATATAAGAACGACAATGGTGTTCTTGAAAAGCTTGCCGCTATCAAAAAGGAAAACAAGGAGCGCATGGCAAAATATATCAAGGACAACAACGGCATTATTGTTGATACTGATTCCATCTTTGACGTTCAGGTCAAGAGACTGCATGAATACAAGCGTCAGCTTATGAACGCTCTCCATATCTACAGCACATATCAGTGGCTGCGTGACAATCCGAATGCGGATTATGTTCCGAAGACATATATCTTTGGCGCAAAGGCTGCTCCGGGCTACTATTTTGCAAAGCAGATCATCCAGTTTATCGTTGCTCTTGCAAACAAGATCAACAATGATCCCCGTGTAAACAAAAAGCTCAGGGTCGTATATCTTGAGGACTACCGTGTATCAGTTGCAGAGAAGCTCATTCCCGCAGCAGAGATCAGCGAGCAGATATCTCTTGCCGGTACGGAAGCATCAGGTACGAGCAACATGAAGTTTATGATAAACGGTGCGATAACCCTCGGTACTCTTGACGGTGCAAACGTAGAGATACATGATTCCGTAGGCGATGACAATGCTCTGATCTTCGGTATGACTACACCCGAGGTAACACAGCTTATCAAGCAGGGATACTATCCTTCAGTACCATACAACAACAACCACATCATCAGAAGTGCGGTTGACGGTATCCGTTCCGAATTCGGTCCGCAGTTTGAGGATATTTTTGTATCGCTCTCAACAAAGGATCCCTATATGGTGCTTGCTGACTTCGCTGACTATTCAACTATACAGCAGAAGGCTTCAAAGCTCTATCTTGACACTCAGACATGGAACAGGATGTCACTCGTCAACATCGCTAAGGCAGGACGTTTTGCGGCAGACCGTTCTATCCGTGACTATGCGGAGACTATCTGGGGCAGCAAACCCGTTCAGCTCTGATCCTTATATAAAACAAAACCCTCGCAGTCGGACGTTTATATCCGGCTGCGGGGTATTTTTGTGTTGGTTATTATTGTATTTCGGTTTCGATCTTTGCGTGACTGTTGCCTGATGCGTCCTTGGTAACGGCAATGCGGTTGGTGATCCTTGATTTCAGGTCTTCAACGTGGGAAATTATGCCCACAAGACAGCTTCCGTCATTGCTCAGGTCGGTAAATACCCTGTAGGCATTTTCGAGAGC
>DBWG01000073.1:1529-10631 GCA_002308635.1 Ruminococcaceae bacterium UBA1244
CCGCCGGAATTGGACTGTATTACATCAGAAAATCCGAGCGCAAGTGAAAGCGAAGCCATAAAGGATTCACCGCCGGAAAGCGAACGTACACTTCTCTGTGAGCCGCTGTCGTGGTCGATAACGTCAATATCGAGACCTCTTTTTGCCTTTTTGTCAAGAGCGTTTTGGGAACGCTTGAATTCATATTTTCCGTTGCTCATTTTTCTGAGCCTGAGATTTGCAAATGAAAGTATGCTGTCAAAGTACCTTGTCTGAGCAAAGACTTCGAGGGTTATTTTTTCTCTTCCGGTCAGGCTGCCCATAGCAGTATTTTTAAGGTTGTCAAGCTCTGAGGAATACTCCTGCAGTTCAGTCAGCTTGCGGCTGTTGGAGAGAATATATTCGCTGATATCCTTGTTTGTTTTTATTCTGATACGGACAGCTCCTGCCTTGTCGCTGCGGAGAGAGTTTTCCTTTCTAAGCTCATCAACTTCCCGCTCGGCTTTTTCGATAGACTCACGTTCATCGTCAAGGGATATCTCTCCAAAGTGCTGGAGCGTTGCCTGTTTTTCACGTATAGAAGCCCTGCAGTCAGAAAGCTCTTTTTCTGCGGTTTTATATGCTGAAACGAGAAGCCTTTGCTTATCAGTCAGATCCTGTATTTTCCGAGTCACAAGAGCCTTTTCAGGATAGGGAAGAGAATCCGCAGTTTCTTTTATCTGTTGGGAAATGCCGGTTTTCTTTTGTTCAGCGATAGCTTTTTCAGTGCGTATTTTTTCAAGAGAACTGCGTGTTTCCTCCGCAGCGGCTTCAAGCTTTGGCAGTGATGTTTCGATGGTCTTTTTGCGCAGGCACTGTTTGTTGAGGACTTCGATATCAGCGTTGGTTTTTTCTATCTCGTTTTTGAGTGAAACACCAAGCTCAATAAGAGCATTTATTATCTCCGAGGAAGTTCTGTGATCTCCGAAAATTTCCTCCGAAATTTTTTGTGCAGCTTCCTTTTTCTGGCCGCATACAGCACGGGCGCTGCTGCATTCCGAGGAAGCCTTTGAAGCAAGCTCAGAGGCCGCATCCGCTGCTTTTCTGGCACTGTCCACCTGAGCCTTTGTCGGAGCGCCGGGACGTTTTTTTGCAATATGCGGGTGTTCAGTCGAACCGCACACAGGGCAGGGCTGTCCTTCGGTGAGATTTTCAGCGATGATGCCGGCCTGTTCATCAAGAAAAGCGTTGTTCATTTCGGAGAAGATACGTGATTTTTCCTGATGCTGGTTTTTGGCGGACAGATAATTTTTTTGCAGCTCATCAAGCTGTATCAGCTTTTTTTCAAGGTCCTTCATATCCTTGTAGTAAACGGTGTATTTTTCTTTGGTTTCTGACCTGCGGGTATTTTCGGCTCTGAGCTTTTCGAGAGAAGCAGCGCTGTCCTTATAGCTGTCAAGCTCTTTGCGAAGTTCAGAAACATTTTTTGCAGTTTCATCGAGCAGCCTGCTTTTTTGAGTGACATCTGTGCCGAATTTTGTGATCTGCCTTTCAGTATCGGAAAGCTGTTTTTTCAGGACATCAAGCTTCTGATAATCCGCAAGCTTTTCGTTGAGGAGTTTGATCTCTCCGACAAGCGCCGATGCTTTTTCCTCGTTGTTTTCCACGGCATGAAAGGCATTTTCGAGCAGCGGTAGCTGTTTTTTTGCAGCTTCAAGCTTGGTTTGGGTATCGAGGTATATCCTCCTTGTTTTTTCACGTTCCTTAGCTTCGCCGATCTCGGTCTGCTTTTTGCCGATCAGTTCTTCTGAGCTTCTTGTTAGCTCAATAAGCTTTGACAGATTTTCGGTATCCTCGTCGATTATTCTTATAAGCAGCTCCGAAAACTTTTCGGGATTTGTAACAAAGGACGAGTTCATCTCCATAAGCTGGGCGAGTTCGTCTTTTAGAGGACTTGACTCATCACATGATGATCTGCGGAGCATGATGAGGAATTCGTTGAGAGCGGTGACATATTTTTCCTTATATTTTTTGGAGAGAGCATCAAGCTCATCCTGCATGAGGTCAAATTTTTCTGTATTGAAGATTGCCCTGAGTATCTCGGTCTTTTCGGCGGTATCCGAATTAAGCACACGCATAAATGCTCCCTGAGCTATCATCGAAAGCTGCTTGAATTTTTTTGCGTCAATTCCGATTATATCTTCTATCGTGTTACCGCTGGATCTCAGAATTTCGGTTCTGGTCTGATCGCCGTCATAGTAGGTTATGGCTGCTTCGGCTTTGGCGGTCGTTGTTTTGCCGCCTCGCTTTGCTGCACGTTCATAGGCAGGACTGCGGCGGACTGTATATTTTTTGCCTTTTGACATAAAGGTAAGCTCAACGTATGTAGGGACATCAGGCGGAGCATTTTTGCTGCGGAGAAGGTTGGTATCTCTGTTGTCGCCGCTTGCCTGATTATAGAGCGCATAGGAAATAGCGTCAAATATAGTGGTTTTGCCTGCGCCGGTGTCTCCGGTGATGAGATACAGCCCTTTGCTTCCGAATTTTGTAAAATCTATTTCGGTTTCTTCAAGGTATGAACAGAATGCGGACATTTTAAGTTTGATTGGCAGCATGATCTTACCTCCATATCTTTTCTATTATTTCACGTATGATATTCTGCTGTACCGGACTAAGCTCCCTGCCGCCGTTTTGCATTTTGTAGAGATCGGTGAATATTTCTTCGGGAGATCTTTCTTCTTCGGTGTTCTGTGCAGACAGCAATTCCTCAGCACTTGAAGATGAGTGGGCGGTATACGAGACCGAAACAAGATTTTTATATACTGCCCTGAGTCCTGCAGCGGCAAACTGTACATCGCTGTTGTTGGTAAGTTCGGCATAAATATAGTCGTCCGAAGGTTCTGCGGAAGTGAGTTCGCTGAAAGTGCCTTTAATTTTTCTCATGTCGTGGAGAGGGGTGAGGACAGGAGTTTCGATAGTGATATTTCCTTTTTCGTTAAGTGTCACGACAGTCATTGATTTTTTGTGTTTGGCTTCGGACAGGGAGTATTTCAGCGGTGTTCCGCAGTAGCGGATAGTTTCACTGCCGATCTGCTGCGGAGAGTGGATATGGCCGAGAGCGGCATAATCGAATGGTTCATAGACCTTTTTGTCCACACATTCCGTACCTCCGACGATAGTTTCGGAGTCACAGACGGACGCTCCCGAAACAAACTGATGTGAAATGATAATGTTTCGTTCATTCGGTTCAATGTTCATCAGACCGACCATATATTCTATCGCAGAGGTGTAATTCGTGAAGCTTTGTTCATAAGCATTGTTCACGTCAACAGGACGGAGAAACGGCAGAAGATAGAAATTTACATTTCCGAATTTGTCCCTGAGTGTGACGGGCTTTGCTGAATCTCTGATATCCGTTCCGATAAAGACGTTATTCTTTTTCAAGATACCAGAACCGAAGGAGAGTCTGTCGGCGGAATCATGGTTGCCGCTGATGATAAAAACAGGCAGTCCCATTTCGGAAAGGGTGTCGATGATCTCGTCAAACAGCAGGACGGCATCAACAGGAGGTATGCTTTTGTCATAGATGTCTCCTGCAATGATAACCGCATCAACCGGATCGTTTTTGATGCAGTCAAAGATCTGTCCGAAAATATACCTCTGTTCGTCAAGCATCGGCATTTCGCAGATCTTTAGTCCTAAGTGCAGGTCGGATAAATGCAGCAGTTTCATTTGATCAACTCCATAATGTTTTTTATATTGTATCATATATTTTTTCTGATATCAAATATTATAACATATCAAGTGTACAAAAAAAGCCCCCGAAGTATTTCGGGAGCTTTTATATCATGAAGCTGATTTTTCTTTATTCTTTCCGGAGAAATGGTTTCTTATTTTTTCACTGCCGAAGATAAGTGCGATGGCAAGTCCGACAGCGAACACTATCGAAGATACTGTTATGTTCAGCGGAGAAGCAACAAAATTGCTTGCAAAATCCTTTCCGTTTTCGGCTGCATCAAGAACAAGCTTTTCATCCTCAGCTTTGAACTTCATAAATATGACCAGAGGCGAACCGAGCATAAGACCGATTATTGCAAAGAACGTCATCTGCGGGAAACGCTTTATGCAGACATCAATGAGCTTTGCGCCGAAAACGATACCGACGATAACTCCGAGACCAACAGGGATAAGTACAAGGAAGCTGTTTACAAACTCTTTTGTAAGTCCGGAGATAGCTCCGATGACAGTCGCATAGATGCCGAAGATCATGAGTATCATTGAACCGCTCACACCGGGGATTATCATACACATTGCCGCAACAGCCGAGCTTATGAAGAAATAGAACCAGGTGGCTGCGTTCAGTTCCATAGCAGAGCCGCTGTCGCTTGTTTTTACAAATGCTAAAACGGTCATTCCGGCAAGAAAGACCATCAGCGGGATGACAGACCAGATGCGGAACTTTGTTTCGAGAGCCTTTTTGAAGGTAAGAGGAAGGCTTCCGAGTATCAGACCGATAAAGAAGAAGCAGGTGGGCAGGGGATGGTTCGTAATAAGATATTCTATCAGTTTTGAAAATGCGACGATACCAAATCCGGCACCGACAAGTATCGGGATAAGGAATCTCATGCTTTGCTTGAAATGCTTTCTCATTCCAGTGAAAGAGTCGATCAGCTTGTCATAAATATTGAGCATGACAGCCATTGTGCCGCCGCTGACACCCGGAATGATATTCGCCACACCGATGATGCAGCCGTAAACAGCGTTCAGGAACACATCAAGGAATTTTTTCATCGTATTCATAGCCTCACTCCTATAGTTTAGTTTTGTTTGCGGACGATCCTGTATTCATCGTCATTGCTGTAGTATGGACAGGAATCCTGAGTACCGGAAAGAAACCTTGCATATTCGTCTTCGTCAAGGCTCACAAGGCACTCATAACATTCATAGTCTTCATTATATACATAATGGCTGCAGCTTTCACAGCCTGAAAAAGACGCCATTGCCATCTCTCCTTTCACCGTTCTAAATATTATCATAAACCGGACGATATTTCAATCAAGAAAAACAAGATTTATTTTATTTATGAACTTATGATAATAATACCGTCACGGGAAGATTTTTTCCGTGAAAAATCCCATCCGGAATGAATATATCACGGTAAAAATGAACAGTAGCTGATGTTTTGTGAGGAATAAAGATGGGCTGTTATACAAAGAGTAAATTTTTTGATTTTTTTTCAAAAAACACTTGCAATTTTTCTGAATAAATGTTATCATAAGCTGTACGCAAGTGAAGGAGAGGGAGGTGTTCTGATGCCTAACATTAAGTCAGCAAAAAAGCGTGTTAAGGTCGCTGCTGCAAAAACTGCTGCTAACAAGATCGTTAAGAGCGATTTGAAGACAAGCATTAAGAAGGCAAGCTTTGCTATCGAGGATAATGCCGCAGATAAAGATATGGCTGTTCGTGTAGCTATTAAGAAGATCGACCAGGCAGCCGCTAAGGGTATTCTCAAGAAGAATACAGCTGCAAGGAGAAAGTCTTCTTTGGCCCGCAAGCTCAACGCTTCTGCCTGATGGCAGAACGGTCCCGGCAGGGATCACAACTGAAAAGTGCCGGATCGTACCAAAGCAGAACTGTCCGTTCTGCTTTATTTTTTGCTTTGAGAAAATTTTTATATAAATCTTGACATTATAATATAAAAATTATATAATTAGCTTAAAATAATAACTTCTTGGGAGGAATCGGGATGAACAAGAAAGCTTTGATATTTTTAGCTATAGTGTGCGGGATAGCTGCTCTTGTTGCTGCGTTTACTGCAACTGTGCTTGTTAAGCAGAAACAAAAACGTGATGAGGAAGAACTTGAGCATTACCTCGACAGTTCAATACAGTAATACGAAGGATTTGCGGCTGATATTACTCGGCCGCATTTTTTATAGACAATAAAACTGCCGCACTCAAAAATGCGGCAGTTCTTTTTGTTGTTCAGTATTCCGTAAGCGGGTCGTATCTTTCGCCGTTATACCGTGTTTCAAAATGAAGGTGTGCGCCTGTTGAATAGCCCGTTGAACCTACATATCCGATCAGCTGTCCCGCTTCAACATAGTCGCCGGCTGAGACAGTCAGACCTGAAAGATGACCATAGATGGATATTTTGCCGTTTCCGTGATCTATCATAACATAGTTGCCGTAGCCGCCTCCGCAGCCGCAGCTTGAATCCTTGCCCCAGTCATGGATACAGCCGTCGTATGACGAAAAAACATATCCCTCCTTGCAGGCAACGACCTTTGCACCGTATATTCCTGCTTCTGCAATGTCAAGGGCACCGTGATTGTTTGCTCCCCGCCATTCATCAAAGGTGGATGTCAGATAGTAAAATCCCGGACATGGCCAGACGTATTTTCCGTCAGGATCGGGAGAAACAACAAATTCCTTTCCTTCTCTTTCTGCGATAAGCCTTTTATATTCGTTAAGAGCTTTTTTCAGTTCCTTTTGTTTTGCCTCGTTTCCCTTTTTTTGTGTTTCAAGATCCTGCTTTGTGCCTTTGAGATCTTCGATCAGCTTTTCGTTTTCCTCAAAAAGTTTGTTGATCTTTTTCTTGTTGTTTTCAAGAGAGACCTTTTCCTGTTCGACCTTCTGCTTGTTTTCCCTGAGCATTTTCTGATCTTCGGCGATGACCTCCATCTGTCCCTGTATTGATGTGATGAGTCTGTTGTCGTAGTCTGAGATGCTTTTTATCATTTCGGTCTTGTCGATGAAATCCGAAAAGCTCTTGGCTTTGAGTATTATTTCAAGTGAAGATGTATCTCCGGCAGTGTGTATCTTTCGCAGACGCACCCTCAGCATATCAAGGATATCTTTTATTTCCTCTAATTTTGCATCAATTTTTTTCTGGCGGTCAATGATATCGCTGTTGAGCGTTTTTATTGTTTCACTGCTTTTTTTGATGTCTGAGCTGAGCTGTGCGATCTGCTTCTGAAGCTTTTTGCTGTATTCGGTTTTTTCCCTGATCTCAGTTTTTGTCAGGTTTATTTTTTCTTTAATGCCGGAATTTTCTTCTTTGAGTTCCTCTCTCATACGGGAATTTTCATCCTCATCGAAGCTGTCGGGGTCTATTTCCTCTCCGGAATATTCCTCAGAATCCTCGTCGTTTTCCTCGTCCGTATTTTCATCGGAACTTTCGTCTGTATCTTCATCGGAATCCTCGTCAGAATTTTCATCCGTATCATCGTAAGTGTCGTCGTAATATTCTTCATCAGAGTCCTCATAGAGACCTGTTTCGTAAGTTTCGCCGTCATCGTCAGCGCGGTATATTGTCGAAAACGAAAACGCACAGATCATAGCGGTAAGAAAAGAAATGACCTTGATCTTTTTATTTGCCAATTATCTCGCCGCCTTCCTTGTTGATATATCGTGCAATAGAGACAGACCCGCCCAAAAGTCCGATGAGAACGCCGGCTCCGCAAAGACAGATCAGTGTCTGGAGCCATATACTTTCAACAGGCAGCGTAGATGTGCCGATCATGCCGATGATACCCGAAGCGGCGCTCCTGATCGGGTCATACATCAAAAGAATAGCGGCGGACGAGAGAAGTCCCGCTATAAGCCCTATGACCATAGCCTCAATGATGAAGGGTATCCTTACAAAAGCGTTGGTTGCGCCGACGGATTTCATTATGCCGATCTCCGACCGGCGGGAATACATAGTCATCTTTATGGTGTTGGAAATGATAAAAAGCGTCACGACTGCCAAAACAAGCACTACCCAGATTCCGACAACGGAAACGAAGTAGTTGAGCTTTGTGAGCTTTCCTGCGATATCGCTTCTGTCGCTGACCTTGTCGATGCCGCTGAGCCTGTTGATCTCTGTTACTGTCTCATCGTATTCTGACAGGTCTTTCAGACGTATCTTGTATTCGTTCCCGAAGGGATTTCCGGAGCCCTGCATTGCGTCATAGATGTTTTCGCCGAGAGTATCCTTGTATTCCTTGAGTACGTCATCTCTGGAATTGAAATGATAGGATTCAATGTTTTTTATCTTTGCAAGCTCCATTCCGAGTTTTACGGAGTCGATGTCCGAAAACTCCGGTTTCAGATAAACGGTAAGCTCGTTGTCGTCACCGATGCTGTCGATAAGCACGTTCACGTTCACCGAAAGCAGAGCCGCTGCTGCGGTTATTATCAGACACGAAACAAGAACGACCACCGAAGCGAGAGACATCATTCTGTTGTGATGGATATTTTTAAAGCCTTCCTTTGTGAGATAGCCGATGCTTGAGAGCTTCATTGTTCATCGACCTCCGTTTCCTGCGGTTCATTACTGCCGTTATCGCTGTCTTCAACGGAAATATCAAACTGATTATATTTCGTTGAGATAAATTCATCGCTTTCTATCCTGCCGTCTTCGATCTTTATTATCCTTCCGCCGAAGGTCTTTACAAGCTCATGCTCGTGTGTGACGATAAGCACAGTCGTGCCGCTCTTGTTTATTTCAACAAGCATTTTCATTATCTCAAATGAACGTTCAGGGTCGATATTTCCGGTAGGCTCGTCACATATCAGTATCGCAGGTTTGTTGACAAGCGCTCTTGCAAGGCTGACACGCTGCTGTTCGCCGCCCGAAAGCTCGTTAGGTCTGCGCTTTTCGGTCCCGTTCAGACCTACAAGCTCAAGGACTTCCCGGACACGTTTTTTGACGGAGCGTTCCGGAGTGCCGATGACTCTCATTGCAAAGGCTACGTTGTCATAGACCGTCATTTTTTCTATTAGCCTGAAATCCTGAAAAACTATACCCATAGTTCTCCTGAGATAGGGTATTTTCCGTTTCCTGATCTTTATAAGGTCTCTTCCGTTCACTGTGATCTTGCCGGATGAAGCTTTTTCTTCACGGATAAGCAGCTTCAGGAATGTACTTTTTCCTGCGCCGGACGGTCCGACTATAAAAACGAACTCACCGTTTTTTATTTCGAGAGAAACATCTCTGAGCGCAGACGTACCGTTGGGATACGTTTTTGAAACATTTTCAAGACGGATCATTTTTATCCCCCTTTTGTATTTTCTGTAGACCACGAACCATTATACTACTTTATCTCCGTTTAGTCAATCAAGCGCCGTGAACGGACATGGAAATCAAGTTTCTAATAAA
>DBWG01000109.1:0-12438 GCA_002308635.1 Ruminococcaceae bacterium UBA1244
CCGACGAGATACATATATCCGACATTCCTGAGCTTCCGATACGGTTGAAGCCAAAATGTATGCGGTAGTCACGGCCTTTTTCCTTTCCTTCAGCACAAACAAGCCAGCCTGCAACATAGTTGTTGCCGCCGATATCGGAATAGTAAGAAACCGTTTTTTCACCGTCATCCTCCACCGATCTCCGGCTGATGACTATTTTTTTAACACTCTGAGGCTCACCGGAAGAACTGTCGGCCTTTCCGCAGTGCGGACAGACCTGATATCGTCTGTCATCGTACAAATGGCCGTTTTCACAAACCTTGACGGACATATATCTCACCTCCTGCGGTTTATTTTATCATAATTGCAACCGCTGAATAATTATCGCTGTCAACATATTCTCCCGCACTCTTCACTTCGGCTTCCATTTTTGACAGCCACTCCTGTGCGCTTCCGCTTTCTCTCAGATATTCTGCAATATCATCCTCGCTGATGAGGGTCCAGAAGCCGTCCGTGCAGATCAGCACAGCGGTATTCCGGTCGCAGCTGTATCCGCTCTCTGTAATCTCATAGCTTTGTTCGCCCCATTCATCTCCAAGACAGCGCAGCAGACGGTTCCTGTCGGGATGAGTCCTGACTTCTTCCTGAGTTATATCGCCTGCATCACACAGAAGCTGTGCAAAGCTGTGGTCGTGGGAGCGCTTTACAAGATTGCCGTTCCAGAAAAGCAGCACTCTCGTATCACCGATAGTTCCGAAGCTCAGCTTATCACTGCGGAACACCGCCGCAGCAAGCGTGGATTTTAAAGAAAATCTTTCTCCAAGCTCTTTTCTTTCAAAAAGTATCCTTTTTTGTGCCGACTCAAATATGAGATTCAAAACGTTCTCGTTCTGAGAAAACGCTCTGAACACGTCCTCCGATGTCTGTACGGCAAGCTCAGCCGCAGCATCGCCACGCCCGTGTCCGCCCAGACCGTCGGCAACAGCAAAACATATAGTATCATCGTCAAGTGCAGTGATCCTGATGCGGTCCTCGTTCAGTTCACGGGCACCATTTGACGTAACGCTTGCATAATCTATCATATCCAACACACCTCTTTATTTTCTTCCGGATAACTGACAGCCGTTCTTTCTGTTCAGCGTTTCCAAAGAAATTATAATCCATCCGGAGAGTCTATTGACACAAATGTAAAAAACGGTCGGTTTTATGACATATTTGACATTTCAAAAATATCTTTCATTTCCTGATAGTACCTGCGGCTCAGCGGGATACTGTCGCCGCTGCGCAGGACAACGGACGATGAAGAATACGAATATACCTGTGCGGCATTTACAACATAGCTCTGGTGGCAGCGCACAAACTGTCCCTTTGGAAGTATTTCCATAAGATCATCCATCTTTTGATAAAACTCAAATCTTTCATCCGGCGACACCGCTGCGATTTTTCTGCCCCTGCTTTCAAAATAAACGATCTTGTCAAGGCGGATATTCTGCTTGCACCCGTTAGAGCGCACATTGAGATATGCGGATTCGCTCCGAAGCTTTTCTCCCCGATAGCGGTCAAGTGACTCCCTGAGCTTTTCTGCGCCTCCCGATTTGAGAACATAGTCGAACAATTTATATTTGTATCCTTCAAAAACATAGGATGCCGAGTCGGTAAAAATAATAATATCCGATTTGATGCCCTCGTTTTTCATACTGAGAGCGAGGCTCAGCCCGCCGCACTTGTCTGCATCAAGTATCATAAGATCCGGCAGGAAATCCCCCGTGCTTATATAGTTCATCACCTCATCGGCACGGCTGAAAAGCACAGTAAGAAGATCCTCCGTTTCAAAGAATACAGAGGTTATACAGTTTTTTATGATAGTCCTGTGACTCTCATTATGATCACAAACTCCCACAACAAACAATCTCCACACTCCCATACCGGATCACATTTTTATTGATTTCAATACAATTTCACAGTCTAATTATAATTAATATGGTCTGATTTGTCAATATTAGGCCATCTTATTTATTGTTCCGAAGAAATATATAAAAAATCACCGGAACCGCTGTATTTATACGGTTCCGGTGATGGAGCATCAATGAATATTATCTTCTTCTTTTCTTGCTGCGGGGCTTGCCGTAGTTATTTGCTCTGGGAGCAGAAGACTTTTCGGCAGGTGCAGCAGCTTCCTCTTCCTTTTCGACAGTGCCTTCAGAGAGGAACTTATATACCATAGCCGCAAGCACAGCGCCTACCAACGGAGCAACGATAAATACCCATACATTGGAGAATGCGTCGCCGCCCTTGAAGATAGCGGGGCCAAAGCTTCTTGCGGGGTTAACCGATGTGCCTGTGAAGTAGATGCCGAAAATGTGAACGAGAGTAAGCGTAAGACCGATAACTATACCGGCAACGGAAGCGTTCTTGATCTTTGATGTAACGCCGAGAATAGCGATAATGAATACAAAAGTAAGGATTATCTCAATAAGAAGAGATGCCCATACATTGTCGCCCTGATAGAGGCCGTTTGTACCGAGACCTGTTGCCTTTACTCCGGCTGCGATATCAGCATCTGACGGGTTGAGCTTATCATAGAAGATACCATAAAGAGTTGCGCCGCCAAGAATACCGCCGATAAACTGTGAAGCGACATAAGCACCGAACTCGCTGCCCTTCATTTTTCCGCTGACGAGCATGGCAAGAGAAACTGCGGGGTTGATGTGGCATCCCGAAATGTTTCCGATAGAATAAGCCATCGCAACGATAACGAGACCAAATGCAAGAGCCGTCATGAGGTAAGCCGGATCCGGCTTGTCACTGCATCCGAGTACGATAGCTGTTCCACAGCCAAAAAGAACCAGTACAAATGTACCGATACATTCAGCTATGCTTTTTTTGAGTAGCTGCATAAAAAATCCTCCTTGTTTTTCCGATAACGGAATATTAAATGTATGTCTATTATAAAGTATTTCCTCCCAATATTCAACTACAATTTTGTATGACAATAATAAAAATTTTGTAAACTTTTGGTTCTTTATGCCTTATTGGAATATTGACACAAAAATTCGTGCATAATATAAACGGGCAATGACAAGTAAGCCTTCGTCATTGCCCGAAATATGCCATGTTTTGCGGAGCATCACACAGCTCCACACTCCACACTTATTATATGCAGTCCCAGAAGCCGTCGAGGGTAGCGAAATAATCGTATACGGTCTCTGCACGGCGTATCTCTATGACCGAGCCGTCCTCTCTGAGAAGAAGCTCCGCAGATCTGAGTCTGCCGTTGTAGTTATAGCCCATCGCAAAACCGTGTGCGCCTGTATCGTGGATAACAAGGATGTCGCCCATGTCGATCTTCGGCAGTTTGCGGTCTATTGCAAACTTGTCGTTGTTCTCACAAAGCGAACCCGTAACGTCATAAACGTGGTCGCAGGGCTGGTCTTCCTTTCCGAGTACGGTAATGTGGTGATATGCGCCGTACATAGCCGGACGCATAAGGTTTGCGGCGCAGGCATCAACGCCGATATATTCCTTGTGGATATGCTTTTCGTGGATAGCCGTTGTAACAAGGTGTCCGTAAGGAGCAAGCATGAATCTTCCAAGCTCTGTGAAAATACTTACATCTCCCATTCCTGCGGGAACAAGTATCTCTTCAAAGGCTTCCTTTACGCCCTGACCGATCACCATTATATCATTCGGCTCCTTGTCGGGGGTATAGGGAACTCCGACACCGCCGGAAAGATTGATGAAGCCGATATGTACTCCTGTTTCCTCTTTCAGCTCAACAGCCAATTTGAAAAGTATCTTTGCGAGTGTCGGATAGTATTCATTTGAAACGGTGTTGCTGGCAAGGAATGAATGGATGCCGAAATTCTTTGCGCCAAGCTCTTTCAGTCTGAGGAAAGCATCCCTGATCTGTGTTCTTGTCATTCCGTATTTTGCATCGCCGGGATTATCCATTATGGTGGTTGAGATGGAGAATGTTCCGCCGGGATTATACCGGCAGGATATGGTCTCCGGAATACCGCAGACCTCCTTCAGCATATCAATGTGGGTAATATCGTCAAGATTTATGATAGCTCCGACTTCATTTGCAAAGCGGAACTCTTCTGCGGGAGTGTCGTTTGACGAAAACATTATCTCCGGATATCCGAAACCGCACTTCTGGCTCATCATAAGCTCTGCGTAGGATGAACAGTCAGTACCGCAGCCCTCTTCCCTGAGGATTTTGAGGATAGCGGGAGTCGGCGTTGCTTTTACCGCAAAAAATTCTTTGAATCCCTTGTTCCATGAAAAGGCCTGTTTGAGCCTTCTTGCGTTTTCTCTGATACCCTTCTCGTCATATATATGAAACGGGGTAGGATATTTTTTAATGATCTCTTCTGCTTTTTCCTTTGTTATAAACGGTACTTTTGACATACGTCGATCCCTCCTGAGATTAAAAAATACACACACATTATACAAAAAAAGGAAGCATTTTGTCAACGGGAGAAGGTTATTATTATGAAAAAAATATTCATTGCCGCAGGCAAAAAAACGCCCTATGACTCCTCTCTGATAATGATATATTTTCTGCTTATGACGGAATTCATGTTTTCGTCCGGCATCATTCCGTACTCAGCTCCTTACAAAGCCTCCGCAGCACTGCCGGCATTTGTGATACCGCTCATTCTGCTGATACTCCTTAAAATATGTTTCGGTGCGGAGCTTCCACGTCACAAAAAACTCATATCCGTACTTTTGTCAGCGGTTATGATCTGCTATATCCTTGCAGGTATGCAGCACGTTTTCAGGGCGGCGTATTCCTACTATATTTTCACATAAAAAAGCAGTTCCCGCAAATCAGGGAACTGCTTTATCTTCAGAGTACGCACTCGCCAAGTACTTTTCCTATCGGGTCACGTATCACGATATCGGCTTTTGAATCGAAGCATGTTTCCGATTTGTTGAGCAGGACGATCTTACTGCCTCCGAAATAATTCAGGAAACCCGCCGCAGGATAAACATTCAATGATGTTCCGCCGATAATAAGCACGTCAGCCTTTGCTATTGCACGAACGGCATTTTCAACGGTCTCATCGTCAAGACCTTCCTCATAAAGCACAACATCGGGCTTTATCGTTCCGCCGCAGGTGCATTTCGGGATGCCGCTGCTTTCGGTTATGGCTGAAAGGTCATAAAACTTTTTGCACCTCATGCAGTAGTTTCTCAGTACCGAACCGTGAAGCTCATATACGGTCTTACTGCCCGCAGCCTGATGCAGACCGTCGATATTCTGTGTCACAACCGCTTTCAGCTTTCCCTGTTCTTCTAACTTTGCAAGAGCATAGTGAGCCTTGTTCGGCTTTGCCGATGTGCATATCATCTTGTCCCTGTAAAAATCATAGAAATCCTTTGTCTTTGTGATAAAAAAGCTATGGCTGAGTATGGTTTCGGGCGGGTATTTGTATTTCTGGTTATAAAGCCCGTCAACGCTCCTGAAATCCGGTATCCCGCTTTCGGTAGAGACACCCGCACCGCCGAAAAATACAATATTGCTGCTTTCTGCAATGACCTTTTTCAGTTCCTCATACATTTCAAAGACCTCCTTATCACGCACTGATGCTTATTGTTATCTGCTTATAACCCTTGAGCTTCCAGTCCCTTGCGGAAAGAGAGATAGAATAATTCCCGCTTGGACGGCTCTGCTTGACGATCTGGAACAGCTCACTGCTTGACTTATCGCTCCTGACGACCATCACATATTCAGTACTCCTTGATACACTCATATTACCGACGGCATTTTTGAATTCCGATTCAGTCTCATAAATGTTAAAATGTGCATACTTGCCGCTGTCCTCATCGTATGCGGCTTTTTTCAGGGCATAAACCGGCTGGGATGTTGTACAGGTATTTTTTGCGGTCTGAGCGAAGTGGTCGGTATAGAATTCACTGTCGGGAACAAGGAAGAATACATAAGAAAGGTTATCTCCGTAGCTTGCGCTTGCCGTCGGGTCATCCCATGTCACGTCAACGTTGTACCATTTGCCGTCTATTTTAACCTGATTCCATGCATGGCTCGATGTCACGCCGGAAGTATTTGTTGCTGTGCCGGTAACTCTTACAGCGTCAAGTCCTGCACGTTCACAAAGTATCAGAAAAGCCTTTGAATAGCCGTCGCACACCGCAACACGGGTATCAAACAGACCCTCAGCGGTAAACGATGTTGAAGGAACATTTCCGGACTGGACTCCCGCCTTGTCATAGGCGACATTACGAACGAGCCAGTCGTGAATAGCCCTTGCCTTGTCAAATTCCGTCATTCCGGGCATGACTATCTGAGCAAGAACAGCGTCCGCCTTTGCGTCAAGAGCTTTGTCAGAAACGGTAACAACAAATGTTTTGGACGCTACGTTTCCTGCGGAATCCTTCACCTTGATAAGGAAGGTCACCTTTCCCGAAAAGCTGACGGGACAGCGTATCACCGGTGATTCGCTGTAGGAATAGAGTATCTTCCATGTCTGTGACGAACCCGACTTAAATGAATAAGAATATGTATAATTTCCCGTACCGCCGCCGGCTTTGGCGTGAAGTTCAACAGACTCATTCACGGATATGGATGTTGAACTGACATAAGAGCTGTTAACAAGAGCCGGAACGACCTTCAATGCCAGTGTTTTCTGAGCGATCTTGCCTTTTGCGTCCCTGACCTTCATAAGGAACTGATACTCTCCGACGGAAGCGGGCTTGAAAGTAACGGAGGTCGTCTCACTATAGGTCTTGACGGTATTCCACTGTGTATCGTTAGGCTTCTGATAGTAGTAGGCATAGCTGTAATTTCCGTATCCGCCCTTTGCAGAGCCTTTGAGCGTTACTGACGATCCTTTTGTGATAGTATCCTTGCTAAGCTTTCCGGTGCTTTCAAGCGGATCAAGCACTTTAAGCATAAAATCCTTGCTTTTTATCACGCCGGTACTATCCTTTTGCTTTACACGAATGACGTATGTCGTTGCCGAAGCGGGAGTTATCGCAACCGAGACAGCCGAAGAAAATCCCTTTGCGGTAGACCATTTGTCGGAGGATGACTTCTTGTAATAAAAAGCGTACTTCATACCTGCCGTACTGCTTTTTGCGGCATAAACGGTAACGCTTTCTCCCTTTATGATGGATGTTCTGCTGAGATGTGCTTCACTCAGCGGCGGAAGTGCCGAAGGGGCTGTGCTTTCCTCAAAAGCGGCGGCGCTTACTGTCAATGCTCCTCCGAACAGCAGCAATACAGCAAGCATGACAGAAAGTATCCTCGGAACAAGTTTTTTCATAGCCATAACTATTACCTCCTTATTTTATTTCTGCCATTATTATATACAATTGTTTTCAAGATTTCAATGGAAATTTTATGGTATTTTTATGAAAAAATAATCACCGTACAGAATATATCTGTACGGTGAGCAAATGTCAGTATCAAAGCTTATTTCCGCATTTTTCGCAGTATATCATTTTTGAGCTGTTCTCAGTTCCGCACTTTCCGCAGATCTTGAGAGAGCTGATTATCTGTGAAGGCGCTTTTCTTTCGGTTTTTTCAGGAAGCTCAGGAGTATACGGCACTGTAATTACAGGAAGTCCCATTCCGCAAACAGGGCAGATAAACTCAGAAGCAGGCGAGACCTTTCCGCAAACCACACACACTCTGCACGGGTCGGATTCTTTAAGCTCCTTTTTTGTTGAATCGGTCTTTTCCTCTTCTTCCACGTTGGGGATATATGGTATGTGCTTTATCACCCTGTCGAGATGAGCTGCGGCTCTTGAACTGTATGCAGAGCAGTCACTTACGCACATCATAAGCAGATAGCTTGTACCTGCGGACAGTGTTCCTAACAGGAATGTCAGTATAGCATAAAGTATGCTGTTCTCTCTTAACAGGATTATTGCTGCGATTATGAGCATAATCTCTGTTATTACCAACCAGATCTTTGCGGCTGTTCTTAATGATTTTGCTGTGGAATCATACATCGTTTTTTTCTCCTTTGTTGTTTTATTTGTTGTGATATGTTGTATCGAATATGTATATATTATACGGCATTTCCAAAAAAATGAAAGAGTGATATTTTCAATGTTACACAAACAAAAGTAAGATATCGCCGACTTTTCATAAACAAAACAATCCGCCGGTCAATTTGAGTTCATTGACCGGCGGAAGCCAGGCTTTAAGGATATATTATTTTGTTACGGTAAGGTTAAAGTATTTCTTTTCGATCTTTCCTGCGCTGTCCTTTACCTTTACGCAGACTTCGTATTTAACGGCAGCCTTCGGAGTTACCTTTACAACGGCGTTTTTGTTGTAGGACTGTGCTGTTGACCATTTTTCTGAGGTCGCTTTCTTGTAGTATACGCCGTAGAGATAGGGTGATGTACCGCCGTTTGCTTTTCCGGTGACGGTGACCGCCTCGCCGAGCTTGATGGTTTCAGCGGAGATCACCGACTTGTTTTCGAGTGGTCTCGTAACGGTGATAGTAAAGTATTGCTTTTCAATCTTTCCGCTGCTGTCCTTTACTTTTACGCAGAGTTCATACTTTACTGCTGCCGCAAAAGATACAGTGATAGTATCGTTTGACTTGTAGGACTGTACAGTTGTCCATTTTTCAGATGAAGCTTTCTTGATATATACACCGTACAGATAAGGAGATTTGCCGCCGGAAGCCTTTGCATTAACTGTGACCTTTTCGCCAAGGGTTATCTTTGTTTTTGAAACTGTGGACTCATTCTTGAGGGCATTATCTTTTACTGTCAGATAGAAATACTTCTCTTTGGATACGCCTCTGTTGTCGGTCACTATAGTGCGGAAGGTATAAGATCCGCTTTTGTCTGGTGTGAATGTGAATACATTGCTTGTAGTTGCCGGCTCAAGAATACTCCAGATTGAGTCAGAATCATGAAGATAAGAGACCTTGTAGGTGTAAGGAGTCTTTCCGCCTGCACCATAGCCTGTGAGTTCAACGCTTTCTCCGGGCTTAATTTCCGAAGCGCTTATCACAAATTTATTCTCAACATCTTCATACATAACCTCGAATGTGATGTGCGTATTGTTTTTTGCATAGGTCTCAGCCGCCGTATAGGCATAACCGACCATTTTGAATCCGCTGACAGGAGTAAATTCCGACGCATAATTATATGCAAACGCATGAGGTCTTATCGTATTAACGGTCTTGGGAATATTTGCGTATGTGAGAGCTGTATTTGCAAACGCAAACTCTCCGACAGATTCAAGTCCAAGACCGAAAGAAGCAGTCTGGAGCTTTAAACATCCATAGAACGCACCGCCGATGATCTTCTTTACAGTGCCCGGAATATAAACGCTTGTAAGGCTCTTGCAGTGACCGAAAGCATACTCACCGATCTCGGTAAGACCTGACGAGAAGCTGACCGAACTGATATTCTGGCAGTTATAAAATGCTCTCTCGCCAATTGTCTTTACGGATGAAGGTATCACAACGGTCTTGATATTTGCATTGTCCTTGAAGGCACTATCTCCGATGGCAACTACAGACTTGCCGCCAAGAGAAGACGGGATAGTGATATCCGCATCGCTTCCTGAGAAGCCTGTTATCGTTGCACCGTCAGAATTGAGCGTGTAGCTGTAAACAGACTCAAATGCAATATTATTGTTTTTGGCATAGGTCTCAGCGGCAGAACCGGAAACACCGATGATCTTTGTAAATGCGGTATTCCTTGAATGAGCCTGAGTTGAAGAATCGTAGGTATAGCCAAAGGATTTAGAATATATATTGGTCACATTTCCGGGGATATACTGTGATGTAAGTCCCGTATTTTCAAACGCATACATTCCTATGCTCTTGACTTTGCCACCGATATCAACACCTGAAAGCTTTGAACAGCCATAGAAACAGCCCAGACCGAGAGATTCGACATTCTGCGGGATAGTAACATTTTCAAGGTTGATGCAGAATTCAAAGGAATATGTACCGATAGATTTCAGAGGAGCATTGAATTTGATGTCCTTGAGCTGATAGCAGTTTGCAAAGGCATATTCATCTACTGCACTATAGTTATAAGGGAACGTAATGCTTGTTATAGCCGTATTATTGAAAGCATACTTTCCGATCTTTTCAAGAGAATACGGAAGTCCGACATATCTGAGCTTGATACAGCCGGAGAAAGCCCTTTCACCGATGGTCTTGACTTCTGACGGGATATAGACAGACGTGATAGTGCTGTTGTTTTTCAGAGCGCTGTCCGCAATGGCGGAAACTGTCGCCCCGCTGATCTTTGAAGGAATGGAAACACTGGGAGATTTGCCGTTATATCCGGTTATTGTGAGAGTGCCGTCCGAATTCTTTGTATACGGCATGAGGATCTCATAGTTATATCCGTTGCTCGACAGCCATCTCTGAGCATAAGAGTCCTGATGCACATAGAACACAAGTCCGGAGGGGTGGCCGTAGAATGTAGAATTTGAGCTGATATATGTCACAGAATCCGGAATAATTATCGCAGTCAGCTTTTGACATTTATAAAAAGCATAGTCATTAATGGTCGTACACTTCGGGCTGATAACAAAGCCGGTAGAAGTCGTTCTTCCCTGAGGGCAAAGAACAAGAGTCGAAAGATCCTTGCTGTATATTGCGCCGTTGTAGGTGTTATATTTTCCGTTTGCGCCGTCTATTGTGATGTTTGAAAGCTGTGATGCGCCTTCAAATGTACCGTGGTCGCTTGCTGTTTCGTCAGGCATAAAGCGGAACGTCGGCGCATTTCCGAAGAACGTTACGGTATTTATGTTTGAACCATAGAAAACCTTGTCGCCCATATAAGTTACTGTCGCAGGGATCTCAACAGAATAATATTTGCAGTTTGCAAAGGCATAGTCGCTGACAGTGGTAATGCCCGGGTTAAATACTATCTCGTCGTATGAGGCATTAATTTTTGAAGGATAAGCATAGAGTGTCTTGCCGCTCTTGTTGTAAAGAGCATTTACAACGTTGTCAGTGCTGAAAGAGGTGTTTGTACCTGCGATCATAAAGCCGCCGATCTCCGCTCCGGTAAATCCGCCGAGAACCGCTGCAAGATTCTGAGGCAGATAAAGAAGCTTTATCTGGCATCCGCTGAAAATACTGGCCTGTATAGACGTGATCCTATAGCTGCCGATGTACTTGAATTCATCCCAGTTGTTCCATTCGACATCCATATCCTTCTGATATATGACGGAAGGCATTGTCAGAGTTGAGGACGAATAAGCCTTTGAGCCGTGATAGCCGACAACATTTGCCGTGCCGTCACTTTTGAGCGAATAGTCAAAGTCACCGACAGTAACTACAGGTGATGAACCCGCACCCGGCACTGCGGCACTGACTTCTGTATTTGACACGATCACAGAGCCGATACCTGTCGCTGCAAGACCTCCGCCTACGATAGCCGCCGCCAAAGCCGCCGCAATGACTTTGCGCAATACGCTGCTTGTTTTTTTCATTATTGAACGCTCCTTTCATATTCCGATATGCTGATGCATATTATACAATTTCTCCATAAACTGTTGGACTTATTATATCATGTCCGACTTTTTGTTGCAATGGAAATTATACTACAAAAAAATTTTCATAGTTGGTATTTTTTTATTGTTTTATAACCAAGAAACGTCAGGAAGGCCCGCAGGCTCCTGACGTTTTCTAAGCACAAAAATATCATCACTTCAATACGCTGATAAGGACACCGGCTGCAACTGCCGAACCGATAACACCGGCNNATTACACCTGCTACATTTGGTCCCATTGCGTGCATAAGAAGGAAGTTTGAGGGGTTCTCCTCCTGTCCGACCTTCTGTGAGATACGTGCAGCCATCGGAACAGCGGATACGCCTGCCGAACCGATAAGCGGATTGATCTTTCCGTGTGTGAGAAGACACATAAGCTTTCCGAAAAGAACGCCGCAGGCTGTGCCGAGACAGAATGCGATAAGTCCGAGTGCGATAATGCCGAGGGTCTTGGGAGTAAGGAACAATGTTCCGCTTGCTGTAGCACCGACAGTAACGCCGAGGAATATCGTTACGATGTTCATAAGTTCATTCTGAGCTGTTTTTGCGATACGGTCAACAACTCCGCTTTCTTTAAAGAGGTTGCCGAGCATCAGCATTCCTACAAGAGGAGCGGCATCCGGAAGAAGTATCGCAACAAGGACAACAACGATGATCGGGAAAACTATCTTTTCAAGCTTTGATACGGGACGAAGCTGACCCATAACGATAGAACGCTCTTTCTTTGTTGTGAGCAGCCTCATTATCGGAGGCTGTATTATCGGCACGAGTGCCATATAGGAATATGCCGCAACTGCGATCGGGCCAAGAAGCTCAGGCGAAAGCTTTGAGGTCACAAAGATCGCCGTCGGTCCATCCGCACCGCCTATGATGGCGATAGAGCCTGCTTCCTTTGTCTGGAAGCCGATGATTATAGCGCCGATAAATGTGATAAAAATACCGATCTG
>DBWG01000109.1:12497-27558 GCA_002308635.1 Ruminococcaceae bacterium UBA1244
CCAAGGAATATCAGCGGCGGGAATATTCCGAGATGTACTCCCTGATAAAGATAATAGAACAGACCGCCGTTTTCGGTCACGTTATAATAAAGGTTCCCGCCCTGAGTCACAGTCGGATATGAAGCGGGGTCAAGTCCTCTTTCCGTGAGCTGTTCAAGCGTGAGAAGTTCGGTCGAAGGGTTCGCCATGATCGCAGGAAAAATATTGACTATCATCATACCGAATGCGATCGGCAGCAGGAGAAGCGGTTCATACTGCTTTTTTATCGCAAGGAACATCAGCAAAAAGGAAACCACGATCATAACATAGTTTTCCCAGCTTAGGTTGCATATTCCCGACGAATTGTACAGTCCGACGATGACATCGCCGAGCTGAGAGAATATCTCCATTATTTTTCTTCCTTTCTTTGTTGTAATAAACTCAGAACGGTCTTGTGTTCTGTATCACGCCGGCATTGCCCCAGGCGGAGCGTGAAGCCTGTGAACGTCTGACTGACCTGACCCTGTGCGGTTTGCTTCCATAAACAGCGTCAACGGCTGCGGCGATAACTGCGATTATCTCGGGAGGTATCTCATCCGTATCTGTCTTTGCGATATAAACGTCACCGGGCTTTTCCGTATTAATATTTTCTAACTCGACTACTCTTTTTATTTTTCTTTCCTTCCTGTCCCTGGAAGATTTCTGAGCCGCCTGAATGATCTTTCCGTATATCGTGATAACGATGATGAGGAGTATCAGAACAAGAAATACAATTATAAATCCTGCAAGCAGCAGCGACAGCGCAAGCATCATATTTTCCATAATATTTTACACCTCAGTTATACTCTGACATTTACTGCAAAAACTTCAGATCAGCGCACAAACTGCGTCGCCCATTTCTGTTGTTGTGACCTTCTTTGTTCCTTCGGTATAGATATCGGGTGTTCTGACTGTTTTGAGTACCTCAGCAACGGCTGTTTCGATAGCATCTGCTGCCTGAGGCTCATCGAGCGAATAGCGCAGCATCATTGCAACGGAAAGGATAGTTGCCAGCGGATTTGCAATGCCCTTGCCGGCGATATCGGGAGCAGAACCATGTATCGGCTCATACATACCGAGCTTTGTGCTGTTAAGGCTTGCGGAAGCAAGCATACCGATGGAGCCGCTTATCATNNGAAGCCTCATCCGAAAGGATATCGCCGAAAATATTTGATGTTACGATAACGTCAAACTGCTTCGGATTCCTGACGAGCTGCATAGCGCAGTTATCAACATAGAGGTGATTAAGCTCTACCTCAGGATATTCCTTTGAAAGACGTATCATAGTTGCTCTCCAGAGACGTGAGGAATCAAGTACATTTGCCTTATCGACACTCGTAAGCTTTTTATTGCGCTTCATAGCCATTTCAAAAGCCACTCTGCCGATACGCTCGATCTCGTTCACGTTGTATTTTTCGGTATCATAAGCAGCGTCTACGCCGTCCTCTTCAAAGGTGCCTCTCTTTCCGAAGTAGATACCGCCGGTAAGCTCTCTGACGATCATAATATCCATTGCATCGCCGATTATATCGCTCCTCAGCGGAGAAGCATCTCTCAGCGGTTCAAAAATAACTGCGGGACGAAGGTTTGCAAAGAGTCCGAGTGCGCCTCTTATGCCCAAAAGGCCTGCTTCGGGACGGTTATTTCCGGGCTGAGTGTCCCATTTCGGGCCGCCGACAGCACCGAGAAGTACGGAATCGGAAGCAAGGCACTTGTCGATCGTTTCCTGCGGAAGCGGAACGCCTGTTGCGTCTATTGCACAGCCGCCGAGAAGAGCGTCAGTGTATGTAACACCGAAACCGAATTTTTCTGCTGTTTTGTCAAGCACCTTTACCGCCTCGTTTACGATCTCAGGACCTATACCATCGCCTCTGAGAAGTGTGATCTTATAATTTTTCATTATCTTTCCTCCTTGAATGTTTCAGCTTTACGCTGTTATTCCAATTGTATTATACCGCCCTCACCCGTATTAGTCAAGTACAATGTATACAGCTTTGACTGAACAAAAATCCGGCCGCCCGTTCACATTTTGTGACAGACGACCGAAGATCATCAGTAATTATTTTATCCGTTATATGCAGACCATTCGCCGCCTGCATATTTGAATTTTGTTTTTTCAACGCCCCTGCCGCTCTTAGGCTCCTGTGATGCGTCTATCTTATAGACCTGACCGGCATTTGATGACGGGTCAAAAATTATATCTGCGGACTGATATGCCTCTGCGCCGTTTCTGACATCGTCGTCCTTAACGCCCGTATTGAATACGACCTTTTCCGCTCCGACAGGCATTACAGCACGGTATATGTCAGTATCGCCTATCCTCTCCATCTCTATGCCCGGCCATGAGGATGAAAGATCCTGCTTATTGCCGTCAACATTTGCGGGATAAAGCTCTCCTGTGAGCTTGTTGGTTATCGGTGAGAACTTTGAGTTCCACCAGTATACCCATACCTTTTCCCACTTTGTTTCGCTGTTGTCAAAATACAGATAGTTATTCTTGTTTTCGGGGTCTCTGTTTCCGTCGTCATAATAGTATGCTTCGGGAGCTGAGGACTCTGCGGGTTTTGAGGTCTCTGATAACGGCTTTGAAACCTTTTCAGCCATCTTTTTTGCAAGCCCGCTGTAATCGGCATCCTGAAGAGGTTCTATCTCGTGTGTGAACATCGCCTTGAGGAACTCAGGATACATATTTCTCCAGAACCAGGGATAGTGAAGTCCGTCTTCGTATCTGCTGTAGATGAGCTTGTCCTTAGGATATCCGTACTGCAAAAGACCCTGATACATTATCGGGGTAAAAACACCGTTGTCCGGGTCGCCGCCGGAATACATATAGATAAACGGATGGCTGCCTGATTTCAGCCTTGGCGTGAGATATTCCATCCATGTTTTGTCGTCGAACGCCCAGAATGACGGCGAAAGTGCGCCGGCAAACCCGAACTTGTCCGGATGTTCGACTGAAATATAAAATGATTCAAGTCCCGCAAGAGAACCGCCGGCGATAGCATTGTCCAACGGATCCTTTGATACATTATAATTCTCCTGAACATAAGGCATGACCGTATCGCATACAAAATCCGCAAAAACAGTGCCTCTCTGTGTCGAATAGTGGACATTGTTCATCATATCGACTATCTTTCCGCCGTTTGTCATTTTTCCGATATCCGGAACAAGCTCGTTGCAGCGTGTGGATTCTGGATTGTCTATGGCAACGATAATTGTTTTATTGTCACTCAGCGCCATCATGCTCTCAGCGTGTTCGGCAACATTCCATACGCCCTGATCGAGATAGTTCTGGATATCTACTGACAGAACATTCTGACCGTCGAGCATATATATAGTGGAATATTTTTCCGCTGAGTTTGCATCATAGTCCTTCGGTGTCCAGATATAGACATTTTTGTCATAGCCGTCAAACTGAAACACTTTTGTTGTATATTCCGGTTCATAGCTTGGCTCTTTTCCCTCAGTATATGGAAGTATGCCGTATTCCGAAATATACCATCCGCTGACATACTCATTGAACGAGAGGTTGAGGGACTTTTCTTCGCCATATTTCAGATAGACCATATTATATGCGGAGGCATCGCCCTCACATGAGAAGGTATAGTGATCTTCGGCTTCTTCTGTCCGTTTCATTTCGGTCTCTTCTGTCTTTCCGGAATATGTATTTACAAAAACTGCAGTGATACTGTTGTTTTTTGAACCGTCTCTTACATATAATGTATGGGACTTGACATCCGGAGTTTCTGACTGTCCGGAAACCTCGCTGTTTTCGTTATCAGCACTCTGTTCAGTCTGTGCGCTTTGTTCGGTCCGGACGCTCTGTTCCTGAACTGCGCTCTCCTTTTCATCTTTTTCATTATCCGTCTTTAGGCATCCGCTCATCATTGTCAAAAAAATCATGGACGAAAGAATTCCTGCTGCCAATCTCGTTGTTTTCATTGAAATATCCTCCCGTGTCGTTTTTGTTGAGTTTATTATATCACACCAATCTGAAGATGATGTTAAGAAATATAAAAATTTTGATTATGATAATATAACAGCTTTTGTTGTGAATGTGCAAAGAAATTATCCCAAATGTACAAAAATGGAAAAAGCTGGTTGACTTTACTGCCTGAGTGGTGTATATTTATTCTGGAGGATGACACTATAGTTTTATCATAATATTATAGTTTTATTTTACTGTAAAAAGGAGGTACGTATTATGAAAAGATTAAAGATCATTGCGTTGGCATTTCTGGTTTTTGCTGCCGGAATGTTCTCAGCGTGTTCATCAAATAATGTCTCTGCCGATCCGGACGCCGCTGCTGAAGTATCGGTTCCGTCTTCTGACGAAAAAGAATCTTCGGATATTATCATTTCAACAGACGAAAGCCTTCCGGAAAGCTCTTCTGCGGATGAAACCTCAAAAAAGAAACAGCCGAAACCTGAAAAGACTGAAAGCACTTCCGAAGAGTCACAGAAAGTCCCCGGTACAGAAGAAAGCTCTCAGGAGGTCTCTGATACTGAGGAAGTATCTCAGGAGGTCTCTGACACGGAGGAAAGCTCTGAGGATGTATCTGAGGAAGTTTCGGATACTGAGGAAAGCTCTGACGAGGAATCACAGGAGTCCTCTGATACAAGCTCCGGCACAGATACATCGTCTCTCACTGTAAAAGATGTTGCCGGTTCGTATCACATGGTGATAGATGATAAGGCGTATTCTACCCTGATGAATCAGGGCGGCACAAGCAGCCTGTCCTATAAAAAAATCGCTGCTTTTCTCGGCAGGGAATTTGCAATGAGCGCAATAAACGAGATGTCCGGAGCCAATGTCTACACGTTCTTTGAGGACGGCACCAGAAACTCCGCACTGAATATTGAAAAGGCTAAGGAATGTGAAAAGAATATCTATTCAAGGATCATGGACGCAGCAAAGAAAAAGACCATCGACGAGGCTGCTGAGCTGCTCGGTGTGGACGCAAAAAACATAAAGCGGGCTATCGACAGCGACCCGTCGCAGTCATGGGAAACATACTGCGACATATTAAAGAAACAACTCCTCGCTTCAATAGATAAAAGATATTCGGAACAAAATATTGCTGAACAGTATCCTGGCAGCAAAACAGAAAACGGAATGATAATAGTAAATTCCGGAACATACCGCATAGAAAACGATAAGGTCATTACCGACGGTCAGAGCGGTACTTTCGAGCTTGAATACCATGACGGTTTTCTCGAATTTACAGGCGCTTTCAAATCGGGAGAAGCAACAGACGATATAAAGATCGGCATGATGCTCAAAAAAGATGCCTGACAACAATCCCTTGATATACACACGTATATCAGGGGATGATTTTATTTTTTGACTTTTTTGCGGAATATCTGAAAGATCATCAGCAGACCGGCTGCAGCGGCAGCTATCCCGATTATACTCAGAAAAATGCTCTGCGTGACAGGCGGATCGCTGCTTTTTTCTTCGATATAAACAATATTTGCGCCTGAGCCTTCAATGCCGCCTCCGTGCTGTGAGTCCTCTGCCTTCGGAAGCTCCTTTACAAGCGTGATCTCTGCGGGAGATGTGTTTTCGCAGTAAAATATGCTTGATGAGTCCGTGCAGATACAGCCGTCTTTTATCTCAAACCCGCAGCTCTCTCTTTCATATTTTTCAAGCGGGCTTAAACGTATCCTTACAGTCCGGCTGCTGAGGCCTGTGAAGCTGTTGAAGCTGAACGCAATACTTCCGCCTTTGTCGTTATATTTGAATACATCAGCGCTCTCTCTTTCCAGCAGTCTGACGGAGCTTACTTTAAAGCGTCCTTCGTCATAAATGAACACTGCACTGCCGCCTTTCAGCGGCTTTTCATGCGAAAAAACTATATCAAGATCAAACGCCCTGTCCGACCTTACAATGCTTTCACATTCTATGTTTATGTCCTGTGCAGCGGCCGTGAGCGGATATGCAAAAATAAGGATACAGACCGCTGTCATAAATATCATCAAGCGTTTCATATTTTTCTCCCGAAATGATTCATTATACATATTCTAACACTTTATACCGGAATTGTCACCAGCAAAACGACATCCCTGCAAATTTTATCATCAGATGACCGCTTTTCCTTGTATCATTCGTCTGTGAACCAAACAAAAAAGCTGTCATATATTTTCTTTGCTCTTGTTTTATTATAAATAATATGGTAGAATAATGACAAAATATATCTGTGCGTCAGATTCATGGAGGTTTTTATTGTGACAGAACTTGAAAAGCTAAGATCAGCCAGAACATATATCGACAGTCTTTCTAAGGGTATCAGCCCCGTTAACGGAGAAAAAATATCCGAAAACGATATCGTTATGGATCCCGATGTTTCAAAGTGGCTCGTTTATGCTTCGGGTGTCCTGAAGAAGGTCATTGCCAACGGCGGAACAGCACCGCTCAAAAAATCAAAGCCCATAAAAAAGATCAAAAATTCCCAGAAGGTACCTTTTGACATTACTGCAGAACAGCTTAAAAAATTCCCGTATTCGGAAAAGCCCATTTCTGTCAGTGAGATCGCAAGAAACATCAACACCCTCATAGATACAAATACAATGAGGTCCATCGCCTATACCGACATCACCAACTGGCTCATCAGTTTCGGTGTCCTTTATGAAGCGGAAAGCATCGAAGGAAAAATCAAAAGACAGCCCACCGATAAGGGTACAAAGCTTGGCATATCAACCGAACTGAGAGAGAAGGAAGGAAAGTCCTATACTATCGTTGTTTATAATGCCGATGCCCAGAAATACATAATCAAAAACATGGACAAGATACTTGAAATGAAAAACAAACAGTAAAATTTTGCAGCTCCGCAGGACGGGGCTGCATTTTTTGTTAGATATTTCATGTGATCTGTGGTATAATAAAAAAAACTGTGCAAAGGAGGAACGGCAATGAAAACGATACGCTGTCCGAAATGCGGCTCGGACTTTTATTGGAACGAAACTGACAGCGCCGCAAAATGCGTAAGATGCGGAACTGTGTATAAAATGCACCCTCAGGTGCAGCCGGTGCTTATGCCGCAGGTCGGGAGAGGAGTGACAGATCTTCTTACCGTGCCGGATGACAGAACTGTCGCCGGACGTCCGATCATAAAAACATATATACCAAAGAACTGGAGATATCAGTGCGGGATACGTATGGATCGCTTTGACCTTGTAAGCAATCCGATGGTCGCAGGCGTTGAGTTTGCCTCTCCGGACAATTCCGCACATATTTCCTTTGTAGGAGAGAGCTTCTACAAGCATTTCCAGCCTGACCGGATGACCGCTCATCTCCAGGGCCGTCTTGATGACTTTACCGTGAGCAGAAGCCCGTCTTTTTTCAGGCTGAAAACCCGGATGAATGCAAGTGAATACTGCGATTCACTTATCCTGAATATGTGTCAGGGACGTATAGCCGTAATAAACGAAAAAGCTCCCGACAGCAGCGAGCTTTCAAAACAGCAGGATACCGTGAGCAAGCTGCTTTCAAACGGTTTTCTTGATGCGGCTGCTTCATGGGCAGGAAAAACCTACCGCATAAATTCACCTGACGGACGGGTACTCAACGCTTATGCGGAGTCACGGGTCATACAGCTCCTGAAATCGACTGTTGTGCCGGCCGTTCAGATGATGCAGCAGCCCTTCGGTTTCGGGATGCGCATGATGCCTCAGATGGTGAATCAGGAACGCAGGGATATTTTCTGGGACACTCAGTATGAATATGTTCTTATCGCAGAGAGCAGCGTTTTTGAACGTGCAATGGAGGAGCTTGAAAAAATAAAGAAAACTCTTGACTACCTTCCGGGAATGTATGAAGCCCGTGATGCGGCGCTTCAGCTTGCAAACAATACCGTGATGGGTATTGCTCAGACAAATTCGGACTCCATGCGGCGGCGCTCACAGATCATTGCCGACAAAGACTCCTATATATCGGGAGTTCAGCAGCAGATGTTCGCAGACAATGCCGCATCACATGACAGGATCGCAAACAGGAATTCCGAAATGCTCCGTGAAGTCAACACTTACTACGGCAGCGACAGGATAGTTGAGGCTTCAACAGGGTATGACCATGTCTATCAGAACATACGTAACCCCGATATTTTTGCGGCTCAGGAGGGCAGCGGATTTGAATTCGGAGTTGATTTTGAAGAACTTAAAAAGACTGACGGAGACTACTGAAAAAACAGGGCTGCGGTGTTTACGGCACCTCAGCCCTGTATCTTTATGTTATTGTTTTTTTATAATCCGGATCGAACTTTACGTGTACGATTATCGAACCGGCAATAAACAATCCGGTGCAGATAAGAATGATGATATTGTCCATCATTACAAGAGGTTCGTCAGGTGAGATGACCGTTCCGGTAATGAACATCGGCGCAACCGTGAGCAGGAAAAGGGTTATTCCGGCAAAGAAACCGGCAGTTACCATCTTCTTTGTTGGAGATTTCCAGACCTTATAGCCGATAACGCCGATTGCTGCCTGTGATATCGCAATAACAACAAGAAGCGGCGTGAAGGACAGAATGGCATTCGTGTCTCCGATCTCAAGAGATGCCTTCGTAAGGATGACTGAACCCATAAATGTGAAAACGGTATGGAGCATTATTACAAAGCTTGTGGAGAGCATGAGCCTTCTGCCGATGCGGAATCCGCTTCTTACGGCAGTTTTTCTGTATTCCTTCTGAGTGTAGTTTTCAACGGCAAAGCGTATCATTATGAACACCGGTATGGCAACATACAGGAAAAGCTGGAGAACAAGGAAGTTGTTCTTGTCCGAAAACAGTTCCTGCACGGCATGAGATCTTGACGGATGGAATACCTCCTGTGCAAGACGTGAATCAAAAACAGTCTGTCCTGCCGCCTCGTCAAAGTCGAGCATATCCGGACCTATGGACTGTCCGCCGATATATGTGCTGGGCACAAGCATCCCAAGGAACGACGCAACAAATAGGATCGCCACAAGAGAAAAAGCCCGGTACTTGTTGAATGGTATGCACATAGAGAACACAACGACTATTCCCGATACCGACAAAAGCACCGTCATCATCGGTTTTACATTTGCGTCAGATACAAAAGGCGCATAGCCGAAATATTTCGGTATAGTGTTGAGCAGTATCGGCAGAAGCACCGCACAGGCGGACAGCACACCTGCTGCTATCGACTGCATGACGATAGTTTTCAGGAAAGAACCTCTGACAGGAGTTCTGCGGGGTTCAAGCGAGATGAAGAATCCGCCCGTTCCGATAACGGCGGCTTCAAGCAGATAGAGGTTTTCGATAGAGAACCAGAAATGTGCTTTTGCAAGCGGTATGAGTGCCAGTGAAAGAAGGAATACGGCTGTTGATTTCATCAGATAGAGAACAGCGGTCTTCTGTATGTTTCCGATGACCCTTCTTCCCTCTCCGACGACCTCTTTCATGTGGCTGAAATCGTTGTCAAGGAGAACAACATCAGAACAGGATTTTGCAGCTTCTGTCGCCTTTGCAAAGGTTATGGACGAATCCGCACGGCGGAGCGCAAGGATATCGTTTACGCCGTCGCCCGTCATAGCGACTTTATGTCCTTCTGCCTGTAGAGCTTCTACAAGAGCCTCCTTCTGTTCGGGAGAAACTCGTGCAAAGATAGTATATTCCTTTGCATACTTCGGGATATCCTCTATCGGGACGCCCGCAAGGGAAATGTATTTGTCGGCGTTTTCGATGCCGCATTTTTTTGCGATAATGCTTACAGTAAGCGGGTTGTCGCCGGAGATGACCTTTACCTCAACGCCGTTTTCACGGAAGAAGTTCAGCGTATCGGATGCGGTATCACGGATATGGTCTTCGATGGAAATAAACGCAAGAAGCTCGCCGTCAAGCGTAACCGCAATAACACGGCAGCCGGCTTTTGCCTGCTCGGTGACGTATGACATTCTCTTGTCGTCCTCAGGAAGTATATATTCCGGAGCGCCCATTATAAGCTTTTTGCCGTCGCCGTAAATGATGCCTGAATATTTATTTTCGCTTGAAAACGGTATAGTCTCACGGATATCTGCTTTTTCCGAACCGAAGTGCTGGAATATCGCTTCGAGAGTAGCGTTCCTTTCCTCCACTGAACCCGCAAGCACCCGTATGTGCCGTTCCGCCTCTTCCTTTGAAACATACAGCTTTGAAGCACATACCTTCATCGTGCCGTCAGTCAGCGTACCGGTCTTGTCAAGGCAGATGACATCAACACGTGAAAGATTTTCGAGAGAATACAGTTCCTGCACAAGGGTCTTCTTTTTTGTAAGTCCGGCGATAGACACCATCAGTGCAACGGACGTTGTAAGAACAAGTCCGGAAGGTATCATGCCTATTCCGAACATACCGTCGGTCAGAACGATCAGCGACCAGGATACAGGATCATCCAGCGAAAGCGTCCTGCCGTTCAGCACATCGGGATCATTTCCATGAACCGATAATTTATAGCACAGCGTTATGGTAACTACAACAGCCGCAATGCAAAGACCGACTGTAAGTATCTTTATGATCTTCATTATCGAGGTCATAAGCTCCGACTTATGGCGTGAACCGCTCTTTACTTTTCTTGTAAGCTCTGCGGCGTATGTCTCATCGCCTATTTTTTCGGCTCTGCACCGTGCCGAACCGACCATAACCGCCGAACCCGAAAGTATCATATCTCCGGCTGTTTTTCTCACATGATCCGATTCACCGGTCAGCATTGATTCATCAACATACACCTCGCCGGAAAGCACTTCAAGATCGGCTGTTGCCTGATCTCCGGCTGCGACCGCCACTATGTCGTCAAGAACTATCTCCGATGCATCAACAACCACCGTTTCGCCGTTTCTTATCACACGGCTCTTTGTGCTTGTAACGATACGCAGCTTTTTTATGACCTTCAGGCTCTTGATCTCCTGATACGATCCCATAGCAACGTTCATCAGCGCAGGTATCAGGAACACGAATTTTGAAAATCCGTAATCGGAATTTACGATATCCTGCCGCCCGATGATATTCAGGAAGATGATGAACCCTATAAAGACGGACGCTATTGTCAGAAGCACAATATTAAAAAATGTAAACAGGTTGCCGGCAACGATCTTAATGTTGCTTTTTTCATAAGGGTCTGTGGCCTGATTCACATAGCCCTTATTTATCCTTTCTTCAACGGCTTCCGCAGAAAGTCCGGCATCAGGCGCTGCCTTTATCCGCTCTATCGGAAGCTTTTTATCTTTATTTTTTTTCATTTAACTTCTCCTTACCGTCACTGATAAACAAAACGTTCACATTGGCAGTGAATGTTTCCCGACCTGCCATCAAATACAATAATACTGATATCATACTATCATATTTACCGCAATTTTTCAAGAAAAATTCCACTTTATGCTGTTTTTTTGATAATTTCACCAAAGAGTAAAAAAATTGTCCCCGCCCAATGGCAGGGACAGAAAAATCCGGTCATTTTGTCATTTCATCAGACAATTCAAGGAGAAGCTTTTCCGCCGTCGAAAGGCCGATAACATCCGTTGCAAGGAATATCTGTACATCGCTTTTGGTATTTATGTAGTCGTATGCGATATATCCACCCTGCAGTTGTCCTGAATGTCCGATACCGCCGTTGATATTCAGAAAAAACGCATAGCCGTAGTGGTAGCCGTTCTGAGATGAATAGTCAACACACATTTCATCAAAGCTTTTCTGGGATATCACCTTTCCTCCCGAAAGCCCCTTCATCCACTTTGCCATATCCGGACCGTTGGAAACTATATCCCCTGCTCCGGTGATAATACCGAGCCTGCTTTCTTTTATATCATACGAAGCACCCTTGCTCCATTCGGGATGACTGTCCAGCTCACACAGAAATCCTGTGTTATCCATTCCCAAGGGCTTGAAAATATTTTCTCTCACGTAGTCCCTGTAATTCTGTCCGGAAACTTTCTCGATGATACAGCTCAGAAGATAATAGTTGCTGTTGCTGTAGCTGTAGCCGCTGTCCGGTTCAAAATCAAGGGGCTTGCTGAACATCCATTTGAGTGTCTGCTCCCTGTTTTCCGCCTCTGTCTTGTCCGGAGAAACATATTCCTTTTCAAGCTCATTCGTATAGTTTGGTATGCCCGAACGCATCGAGAGCATATTTTTCAGGGTTATTTTACTGCCTTGTTCATACTCCGGATAATATTTGTCCAGAGTATCGTCAAGACTGAGCTTTCCGGCATCACGCAGTTTCAGTACCGCCGCCGCACAGAACTGCTTTGAAACAGATGCGATCGGCACAGGAGTATCAATGGCCAATGGTTCTCCGCTGTCGAGAGTGCCCTCACAGTATGAAAGGACGACCTCTCCGTTCTTTACTGCATAGGCAGTTCCCTCATAGCCGTAATCTTCGATGATCTTCTGCGGTCCGGAAAGCTCCTTATCATTCAGAGATGCCTCCTCTGAAACAGCCGCTGTCACAGATGTCTGCGGCACAGCAGAGGACTGCTGTTTTTCGTCATCCTGACTGTTTTTACTGCAGCCTGTCAGCGCTGCGGATGAACACAAAATAAGCGCACTGAGAATGATTGCTGTATGTTTTTTCACTGTAATACCTCCTGACGTTCAGATATTTATTGCTGCAATAATTATAAAACAATGATGCACAAAAATCAATCCTGAAAAACCGCAGCCAAAAATATTCAAAGTCTTGGGGGTTGACAAGTCGGAGCTTTCGTGATATGATGATGACACAAATACAGAAACTGCATTGAAAAGGATCCGAATTTCATCAGCATACAGACAGAGAACGGCGGTCATCGGCTGTAAGCCGCCTATGTATGAGAAATGAGGCACCGCCTTGGAGCTTTGCGGCGAAAGAATTTTCATAAGCCGCAGCGTATGCCTGCGTTAAGGGCAAAGAGTATTTACTCGCAGAGAACGGATATTCCGTTGAAGCAGGGTGGAACCGTGGAGCTTATGCCCCGCCCCTGAGCTGTTTTATACAGCTTTGGGACGGGGCTTTTTGGTGCAGAAACAAACGGCATCAATGCCAGAATATAAGGAGGAATAATTATGGTAAAGGTTGAACTCAGAGACAATGTTGTAAAGGAATTTGAAAACGGAACAACTGTTGCGGACATCGCAAAAAGTCTCGGCGCAGGACTTTATAAGGCTGCCTGTGCCGCAAGGATAGACGGCGAGACCTGCGATCTCAGAACGCCCGTAGAAAAAGACTGCAAAGTTGAGATACTCACTTTTGACGATACGGAAGGCAAAAAGGCGTTCTGGCACACAACCTCTCACGTCCTTGCTCAGGCTGTAAAAAGACTTTTCCCGAATGCAAAGTTTGCTATCGGCCCCGCTATCGACAGCGGATTCTACTATGACTTTGACGTAGAAAAAGCCTTTTCTCCCGATGACCTCGAAAAGATCACGGCTGAAATGAAAAAGATCGTAAAAGAAAACCTTGATGTTGAAAGATTCATGCTCCAGCCCGATGAAGCAGTAAAACTCCTCGAAGATATGGGCGAGCCTTACAAAGTAGAGCTTTGCAAGGAACATTCCGACAAGGGCGAACCCATCAGCTTCTACAAGCAGGGCGAATTTACAGACCTCTGCGCAGGTCCTCACCTGATGAATGTCGGCGGCATCAAGGCAATAAAGCTCACAGCCTGCACGGGCGCATACTGGAGAGGCGATTCAAAGAATAATCAGCTCTGCCGTGTTTACGGTGTATCGTTCCCGAAGGCTTCACAGCTTGAAGAACACCTCAAAATGCTCGAAGAAGCAAAGCTTCGTGACCACAACAAGATCGGACGTGAGCTTGAATACTTTACTACTGTCGATTATGTCGGTCAGGGACTTCCCGTTCTTCTGCCGAAGGGCGCAAGAGTAATACAGCTTCTCCAGAGATGGGTCGAGGACGTTGAACAGTCAAAGGGCTGTCAGCTCACAAAAACTCCCCTCTTTGCAAAAAGAGAGCTTTATAAAATCTCCGGCCACTGGGATCATTATCTTGACGGTATGTTCGTTATGGGCGACCCCAATGACGAAACAAAGGAATGTTTTGCGCTGCGTCCCATGACCTGCCCGTTCCAGTATCAGGTATATCTCAACAAGCAGCGTTCATACCGTGACCTGCCCATGAGACTGACAGAGACTTCTACGCTTTTCAGAAATGAAGCATCCGGCGAAATGCACGGACTTATCAGAGTAAGACAGTTCACGATCTCCGAAGGTCACTATATCCTTCGTCCCGATCAGCTCGAACAGGAATTCAGGGGCTGTCTTGAACTTGCAAAATACTTCCTTGATACAGTCGGACTTTTAGAGGACTGCTCTTTCCGTTTCTCACAGTGGGATCCCAAAAACCCCAACAACAAATATGAAGGTACTCCCGAACAGTGGGAAGAAGCTCAGGCTGTTATGAAGAAGATACTCGACAACATCGGTCTGAAATATGAAGTCGGCATTGACGAGGCTGCATTCTATGGTCCGAAGCTTGACATCCAGTATAAAAACGTTTTCGGCAAGGAAGACACTATCGTTACGATCCAGATAGATATGCTTCTTGCAGAGAAGTTCGGTATGTACTATATCGACAGCGACGGTCAGAAGAAGCTGCCGTATATCATTCACAGAACGTCACTCGGCTGTTTTGAGAGAACACTTGCATATATGCTTGAGCATTTTGCAGGCGCACTTCCGATGTGGCTCAGCCCCGAACAGGTTCGTGTACTTCCTATCAGCGAAACGCTTGCTGACAAGGCAAAGGAGATCGAATCCGCACTTACTGCCGCAGGTATAAGAGTAACGACAGACCTGAGAAGCGAAAAGATCGGCTACAAGATCAGAGAAGCACAGCTTGAAAAAGTCCCGTATATGCTTGTAATCGGAAACAAGGAAGCCGAGAACGGCACAGTTTCGGTACGTTCAAGAAAGCAGGCAGACATGGGCGCAATGCCGCTTGATGATTTCATCAGTATGGCATTGAAGGAGATCGCAACAAAAGCAAAGTAATTTTAAAAGCAAAGTGATTTTCGGCAAGCTCAACAGAAAAGTTTTGATCAAACTTTTTCAAA
>DBWG01000109.1:27611-38929 GCA_002308635.1 Ruminococcaceae bacterium UBA1244
GTGAATTCCAAAACAGTCCGGTGGACTGTTTTGGAAGAGGGGATGCCCTGCGCAAGAGGGCATCCCCTTGTTGCGGTTCGGAAAAACTATTCCGCTGCGAACAGCAGCACAGAGCAAACTGCCCCCTATTCTTTATGAGCCGTTCGTATCCATAAATAAGTGAGCCATAGATCGGTAAAATATACAATTATATATCTTGCAAAAGACAAGGATATGTGCTATAATTCAGAAAGTGCCTTCGGGCAAAAAATATGATCAATAATTCTGACACGAAAGGTCAGTCCTGACGTGAAAGAGTGACAGTATACCAAAATAGTACTATCGTATATTTGTGCGCTCTTTCGGGAGCGCACTTTTTTGTGTCCAAATCAAGGAGGAAACAAAATGGAAGAAAGAGTATCTATTATCGGCATAATCGTAGAAAACACCGATTCCGTTGACAAGCTCAACGCAGTTCTGCATGAGTACGGAAATTATATTATCGGCAGAATGGGCATACCCTATCAGAAAAAAGATCTTAATGTAATCAGCATTGCACTTGATGCCCCGATGGATGTTATAAACACACTTTCGGGAAAGATCGGTCAGCTTGACGGCGTAAGCTCAAAGGTCGTCTGTTCAAAAAACTGACATGAAAAAACTTATCGACAAACTCGAAAAAGAAACAGTCCTCTCAAAGGACGAATACAAATATCTTATCGAAAACTTCACTCCCGAACTCTCGGAATATCTCTTTGAAAAGTCAAGAGAAGTCCGCCATAAATACTATGGTCACGACATCTATATCCGTGGTCTGATAGAATTTACAAATTTCTGTAAGAACGATTGCCTTTACTGCGGTATCAGGTGTTCAAACAGAAATGTTCAGAGGTACAGACTCACAGAAGAAGATATCCTTTCCTGCTGCAAAAACGGTCATGAACTCGGATTCAGAACTTTTGTATTGCAGGGCGGTGAAGACCCCTATTTTACCTGCGAAAGAATGACCGGACTGATACAAAAAATCAAACACTCTTTCCCGGAATGTGCCCTGACACTCTCCGTCGGTGAAAAATCCACAGAGGAATATCAGGCATACTTTGACGCAGGCGCAGACCGCTATCTTCTCAGGCACGAAACCGCAAATGACTGTCACTACAGAATGATTCACCCCGAATCCATGTCCCCTGAAAACCGAAAGCGCTGTCTGTATGATCTCAAAAGAATAGGCTTTCAGACAGGCTGCGGATTCATGGTCGGCTCACCGTTCCAGACAGCAGAAAATCTTGCCGAAGATATGCTCTTTATAAAAGAACTCCAGCCCCAGATGGTCGGCATAGGGCCTTTTATACCTCAGCATGACACCCCGTTTGCTGACAAAAAAAGCGGCACTCTTGAGCTTACTCTCTTTATGCTCGGTCTTTTGCGTCTGACACTGCCAAACGTTTTACTGCCGTCCACTACCGCTCTCGGAACTATCCACCCGAAAGGCCGTGAACTTGGCATACTTGCCGGCGCAAACGTAGTAATGCCGAACCTGTCACCCGTTGCGGTAAGAAACAAGTATCTTCTCTATGACAATAAGATATGCACCGGCGATGAAGCTGCTGAATGTAAAAACTGTATGCAGCTCAGAATGAGATCTATCGGCTACAATGTAGTTGTGAGCCGTGGAGATTATAAAGAAAAATGTACAACGGAGGAAAACCATAATGAAATATGACCCGAAATCACTTGCTGCAGAGGAATTCATCAACCATGAAGAAATTCTCGCAACACTTGAATACGCAGAGCAGAACAAGCATAACCGTGAGCTGATAGAATCCATCCTCGAAAAAGCCGCTCCCAAAAAGACTGGCAGAGGCGTTGAATGTGCAGGTCTTTCCCACAGAGAAGCAAGCGTACTTCTTGCCTGCGACATTCCCGAAATGACAGAAAAAATGTATAACCTTGCCCGCAGGATAAAGGAAGCTTTCTACGGCAACCGCATAGTCATGTTTGCTCCTCTCTATCTCTCAAACTACTGCGTGAACAAGTGCGTTTACTGCCCCTATCACTATCAGAACAAGGAAATCCCCAGAAAGAAACTTACTCAGGAAGAAGTAAAACAGGAAGTCATCGCTCTTCAGGATATGGGACACAAGCGTCTTGCCATCGAGAGCGGTGAAGACCCCATAAACAACCCGATAGAATATATCCTCGACTGCATAAAGACTATCTACAGCGTTCAGCACAAGAACGGCGCTATCCGCCGTGTCAATGTCAACATTGCCGCAACTACTGTTGAAAACTACCGCAAGCTCAAGGAAGCCGGAATCGGAACATACATCCTCTTCCAGGAGACCTACCACAAAGAAAGCTATGAAAAGCTTCATCCCGCAGGACCTAAGCACAACTACGCATACCACACCGAAGCTATGGACAGAGCCATGGAAGGCGGCATCGACGATGTAGGTCTCGGCGTACTCTTCGGTCTTGAACTCTACAAATACGAATTTGCGGGCATCCTCATGCACGCTGAACATCTTGAAGCCGTTCACGGCGTAGGCCCTCACACAATAAGCGTTCCCAGAATCAAACGTGCCGCAGATATCGACCCGTCAGTATTTGACAACGGTATTGACGATGATACCTTTGCAAAGATAATCGCCTGCATCCGTATCGCAGTTCCCTATACAGGCATGATAATCTCTACCCGTGAGAGCGAAGAGTGCCGTGCTAAGGTCATGGGTCTCGGCATTTCACAGATCTCCGGCGGTTCAAGAACTTCTGTCGGCGGTTATGCAGGTTACTCCTCAGACGAAAGACCCCACGATACCGAACAGTTTGACGTATCCGACCAACGTTCACTTGATGAAGTTGTCCGCTGGCTCATGGAAAAGGGCTATATCCCGTCATTCTGTACAGCCTGCTACCGTGAGGGCAGAACAGGCGACCGCTTTATGGCTCTCTGCAAAGTCGGTCAGATACAGAACTGCTGTCACCCCAATGCTCTTATGACATTGCAGGAGTTCCTCACAGACTATGCTTCTCCCGAAACAAAGAAGATCGGTGAAGAACTTATCGCCCGTGAGATACTGAACGTACCGGACGAAAAACGCCGTGAAAAGGCTATGAACTATCTTGAAGAAATAAAGACCGTCGGAAAACGTGATTTCCGTTTCTGAGAAATGCGGTGAGAATATGAGCCTTAATTCAACGCCGTCATCCGACAGAGTGCATATATCATTTTTCGGACGCAGAAACGCAGGAAAATCCAGTGTTGTAAATGCCGTTACCGGACAGAACCTTGCAATAGTATCTGACGTTGCCGGAACGACTACCGACCCCGTACTAAAAGCAATGGAGCTTCTTCCGCTCGGTCCTGTCGTTATAATCGACACCCCCGGAATTGACGATGAAGGCGAGCTTGGCGCACTGAGAGTAAAGCGAAGCTATCAGATGCTCAACAAAACGGACGTTGCAGTGCTTGTCATTGACTCCAAAAAGGGCTTCACAAACGAAGACACCCTCCTCCTTGAAAAGATAAAAGCCAAAAACATCCCGTATATCGTGGTCTACAACAAGAACGATCTTCTTGAAGTCAGTTCTCTTTCCGAAAACGAGATCAGCGTCAGCGCCCTGACCGGAAATGGCATTTATGAACTCAAGGAGCTTATCGCAAAACAGGCAGGCACAAACAAACCTGAAAAACACATAGTTTCGGATATGCTTGACGCAGGCGACCACGTTGTTCTTGTTGTACCGATAGACAGTGCCGCCCCAAAGGGCAGACTTATCCTTCCTCAGCAGCAGACCATCCGTGATATCATCGACAATCATTCATTCTGTACTGTTGTCCAGCCGTCCGAGCTTGCCGCTGTTCTTTCGTCAATGCAAAAAAAGCCCAAGATGGTTATAACCGACAGTCAGGCATTCAAAGAAGTCAGCGCAATAGTACCGGATGATATAACCCTCACCTCATTTTCAATTCTTTTCGCAAACTACAAGGGCAATCTCCGTCTTGCGGTTTCGGGTGTAACGGCACTTGACACATTACAGGACGGCGACACCATACTCATGTCAGAGGGCTGTACGCATCACCGCCAGTGTGACGATATCGGCACAGTAAAGATTCCCCGTCTCATAAAGAAATACAGCGGCAAGAATGTTAATTTTGAATGGACATCCGGAACGGAATTTTCCGAAAATCTCCGCAAATACAAGATGGTCATTCACTGCGGCGGCTGTATGCTGAACGAGCGTGAAATGCAGTACCGCCTGAAATGCGCCGAAGACGAAGGCATACCCATCACAAACTACGGAACTGCCATCGCCCACATGAACGGCATACTTTTCCGCAGTCTTGCGCCTTTCCCCGAACTGCAAAAATTCCTGAAACAGAAAAAGTGAATATTAAAAGGTGTATTCTCCGGAAACGTTCGGAAAATACACCTTTTTATTATAAAACAAACGCAAAGCGTTACATCAACTCCACACTCCACACTCAAATAACTCCTCACTAATTTACAAGTGCAACGTTTTCTTCGCCGATGCGCTTTTTCAGTTCCCGGAGCATTGTTGGATTAGGGTCTATCCACATATTCGAGGGTGTCTGCCAGAGTTTGTTCTCTTTTGTGAAATAAATATACAGCGGCATTGTGCCGTCAAATATATCAACTATCTGTATGGCTCTCGTATATTCATTGCAGGTGTTGTCCGGAATACGAAGATACAGTCCCTTTTTCTTGGGCTTTTTCTTTTCTTCGGGCAGTCTGGGCCGGACTGACTGTGAAATCTTTTTCGGCGCTGTCTGGATAGTGTCGCAGATTATCTTTCTGTCGTCCTCGTCACGGCTGCTTATCGTGCCGGCTATCCTCAGAACATTTCCCTCCTGCAAAAGTCCGCCGTATTCCATGAGAGTGTTCGGAAAAACTATCATCTCGACCGTTCCGTATTTGTCCTCGATATCAACAAAAGCCATCTGCTGACCGTTCTTGGTGGTTTTCAGCTTGACCTTTGAAACTATCGCAAAGACATCGACTTTCTTTCCGTCAGAATAAGTGCGGTCGTCATTTGAAACGATATCATTTATTCTGTCGGCTTTTACAGTGTTGATAACATCGTCATATTCCGAGAGCGGGTGTCCCGAAAGATACAGCCCCGCACACTGCTTTTCCATGTCAAGCAGATCCACCGGAGGAAATTCCGAAACAACAGGAAGCGTGGGTTCGTTTGATTCTTCGGGGTTCATACCAAAAAGATCAAGCTGTCCTTCAATGCTCCTGCTCCTTTCTGCGGAAATAAAATCAAGGAACTGATCCATCGAAAGAAGCATCTGACGGCGGTTTGCACCAAGACCGTCAAGCGCACCGCAGCGGATAAGACTCTCCAACGCACGGCGGTTGAGTTCCGTTCCGTACATTCTGCTGCAAAAGTCGAAAAACGACGTGAATTTTCCATTTCGTCTTTCACGCATTATTTTTTCTATAAGTCCTCTGCCCAGATTCTTTACAGCCATAAGTCCGAAATTTATCCGGCTTCCGTTTACTGTGAATCCGACATTGCTTTCGTTGACATGGGGAGGTATAACTCTTATCCCGTGACGGCTGCACTCGTCAATATAAACTGCGACCTTTCCGGAATTGTCAAGAACGCTCGTAAGCAGTGCCGCAAAATACTCGCAGGGATAGTGCTTTTTAAGATATGCCGTCTGATAGGATATAAGAGCATAACAGGCGGCATGGGATTTGTTGAAGGCATAGGACGCAAAGCTTTCCATTTCAGCGAATATTTCCTTTGCGGTCTCTTCGGGAACTCCTCGCCTTATACAGCCGTCTACAATTACATTGCCGCTGTCATCGGTAAGACCGTAGATAAAGACCTTTCTTTCCTGCTCCATGACGGATTTTTTCTTTTTGGACATAGCCCTGCGGACGATATCGGCTCTTCCTAAAGAATAGCCCGCAAGGGAACGGAATATCTGCATTACCTGCTCCTGATAGACAATACAGCCATAAGTGACCTTTAATATCGGTTCAAGAAGCGGGTGCTTGAATGTCACCTTTTCGGGGTTGTGGCGGTTCTCTATATATCTCGGAATTGAATCCATAGGTCCGGGACGGTAAAGCGAAATTACGGCTATAATATCCTCCATGTTTTCCGGACGGAGCTGAGTGAGGACATTTTTCATTCCTGCGGATTCAAACTGGAATACTCCTTCGGTATCGCCGTCCGAAAAGAGCCTGAAAACTTCCTTGTCATCATCAGGGATCTTATCAATGCGGAAATCCGGCTCGTTTTTGCGTATGCTCATTTCGGCATCGTTCAGTACGGTAAGATTCCTCAGACCCAGAAAATCCATTTTGAGAAGCCCAAGCTCATCGAGTGTAGTCATCGTGAACTGGGTTACAACAGCATCGTCGTTCTTTGCAAGCGGAACATAATCGCTTACCGGCTTTTCGGTTATAACGACTCCTGCGGCATGAGTGGTTGTATGGCGGGGAGTGCCTTCAAGCTTTGAAGCGGTATCGATAAGGTCGTGTATCTGCGGATCGCCGTCATACATTTCTTTAAGCTCTTTTGAAATGTTAAGAGCCTTTTCTATAGTCATCCCAAGGTCGCCGGGAATAAGCTTTGCCGCCTTGTCGCAGACAGAATAGGGCAGACCGAGCGCCCTGCCCACGTCACGGACTGCACCCTTTGCCGCCATAGTTCCGAATGCGGCTATCTGAGCAACATGGTCGCTCCCGTATTTGCGGATAACATAGTCTATTACTTCCTGCCGTCTGTCCTTGCAGAAATCTACATCAAAATCGGGCATACTCACTCTTTCGGGATTGAGAAAACGCTCAAACAAAAGGTCATATTTTATCGGGTCTATTCCGGTTATGCCGATACAATAAGCCGCAAGACTTCCCGCACCTGAGCCTCTTCCCGCACCTACCGGAATACCGTGAGTTTTGGCATAAGAAACATAGTCGTTAACGATGAGATAATAGTCAACGTAGCCCATTTTTGAGATGGTGTTTATCTCATATTCAAGACGGTCAACAAGCGATTGGCCGGGGTTCTCTCCATAATGACGGTAAAGCCCCTTGAAACATTCTTCACGGAAATACTCTGTGTGGTCACGTCCGTCAGGAACGTCAAAATGCGGAAGTTTGAGCTTTCCGAACTCAAATTCAACATTACAGCGCTCCGCTATTTTTGCGGTATTGTCTGCCGCTTCGGGATGTTCGGGAAAAAGAGAACGCATTTCGTCTTCGCTTTTGAGGTAAAATTCATTGGTTTTGAACCTCATGGGATTATCGTCATTGACGGTCCTTGCGGTCTGTATGCAGAGAAGTATATCCTGTATACGGCTGTCCTCCTTGCTGAGATAGTGACAGTCGTTTGTTACAACAAGCGGGATGCTCAGCTCCTGAGAAAGCTTTATTATATACGGATTTATACTTTTCTGCTCGTCAAGTCCGTGATCCTGAAGTTCAAGGAAGTAATTATCCTTTCCGAAGATGCGCTGATATTCAAGAGCCTGCCTCTTTGCTTCGGAATAATTTCCCCGCATAATTGCGGACGGAACCGCTCCCGCAAGACAGGCAGAAAGTGCGATAAGACCCTCGTGATATTTTTCAAGCAGTTCCATATCCACTCTCGGCTTGTTGTAAAAGCCCTCAGTCCATGCAAGAGAATCAAGCTTGATAAGATTCTGATAGCCAATGTTGTTCTCGCACAACAGAACAAGGTGCCGGTTATCCCTGTCAAATTCCGGATCACGGTCTGTGCGCTTTCGTGGTGCGACATAGACCTCACAGCCGATTATTGGTTTTATTCCCTCTTTTTTTGCAGCCTTATAAAAGTCCACAACGCCGTACATAGCGCCGTGATCTGTCACTGCAACCGAATCCATGCCGAGAGCCTTAGTCTGCTTTACAAGGTCATTGATACGGCAGGCACCGTCAAGAAGGCTGTATTCCGTATGTACATGAAGATGCACAAAGCTCATGTTTTCACCTCCGGTCTGCGTTGGTTCAAATAACAATTCAGATATTATTGCGGAAATACATATATAGCTGACACTTTATCATGCCGTTGTAAAGCTTGCGGCGCTTATCGGCAGGACGTCCGAAGATATTTTCAAAGTTATCGTCCGGACTTATCACCGCATAGCTCCATCCCTGTTTCGGCTGGAATTTTTCGCCCATGACCTTATACAGTTCACGAGCCTTTTCCATGTCAAGAAGCCTTTCTCCGTATCGCGGGTTACAGATAACCGCCGCTCTTTCAAAGTCTGCGTCAAATTCACGGATATCACGCTTTTCGGCACGGATACGTTTTTCCACACCTGCCTTGCGGGCATTTTCAAGCGTAAGGGATATTGCTTCATCGTCAATGTCATAGCCGAATGCCTGAAATTCCGCATCATGGCGTACATTGTCCATAGCACGTTCACGTTCCATGCTCCACACAGAGGACGGAACGGCGCTCCACTTTTCTGCGGCAAAGCTCCTGCGTATTCCGGGAGCAATATTAAGGGCTTTTAGTGCGGATTCTATAAGTATAGTACCCGAACCGCAGAACGGGTCAATGACCGTACTGAACGGTCTTACTCTTGAAAGCTCCGCCATTGCTGTGGCAAGAGTTTCTTTTATCGGAGCGGCTGCGGAATTGGCACGGTAGCCCCTCTTGTGAAGTCCCGCACCCGATGTATCGAGCATGATGCTGCACTTGTCCTTTATAATGAGGAACTGTATCTGATGGATACTTCCTGTCTCTTCAAGCCATGATGTCCTGTATTTCTGACCAAGACGCTTTGCGGCGGCTTTTTTTATTATCTTCTGACAATCAGGCACACTCGACAGCTTTGAGCTGACACTGTGACCCTTTACAGGGAAGGCATCCTTCTCGCCTATAAATTCCTCCCAGGGTATCTTTGAAACACCCTGAAAAAGCTCCTCAAAGCTGTAAACATAAAACTCTCCTAAAAGTATCTGTATCCTTTCGGCGTATCTTGAACATATATTCGCACGGGCAATAGTCGAAAGACCGCCTTCAAAAAGCACCCTTCCGTTTTCTGCACGGACGTTTTCTATTTCAAGTCTCTTGAGTTCATCAGCGCATATACCCTCAAGCCCCATAAGACAAGGAGCTGAAAACTGTAGTTTTTCCATTACTTATCCCTCCTGAAATGCAGGATGTTATCTCTGCTCATAGAATTATTGTATCTCAAATACCAAAAAAAATCAATCACTGATATGAACTGCCGTTTTCGCCATTATTCGCTGCTGTATTCCGGACTTGAATAGTATAATAATAAAAAACAAAGGGAGAGGAAATTCAGATGAAAAAACATACAGCAAATCCGGTTTTAATATATCTCAAAAAGACCGATATGCTCTTATGGCTGTCAACGCTGACGGCGGCTGTATATGGTTTTTTACTCATAGCAAGTCTTCAGAGAAACGGCGGGCCGGACTTTCTCAAAACACAGATCATAGCCGTATTTNNTTTATCGGATACATAGCTGCCGTGACGGTTTCTCTCGTTGATTATGAACATATTGCCAAAAAGTGGCTGTTCATTGCGGCGGCTGCACTTGCAATGACTTTTTCTGTATTCTTCATCGGGATACAGGTTGCAGGAACTGACGATGCAGGATGGATAAGGCTGCCGGGCGGTATGACCTTCCAGCCGTCCGAACTGACAAAAATATGCTTTATCATCACCTATTCAAAGCATCTTGCAGTACTTGATGAAAACGGACGGCTGAGATCGTTTTTTGGAGTTATGTCTCTTGTTTTTCATGCGATGGTCCCGATCGTCCTTATCCATTTTCAGGGCGATGACGGAGCGGCACTTGTCTTTGCATTTATGTTTCTGATAATGTCGTTCATTGCCGGCATACAGATAAGGTATTTTGTTATCACGGGAACAGTCCTGACTGCCGCACTGCCGCTGATCTGGTCACATATACTAAACGACGATCAGAAAAACCGTTTTGCCGTGCTTCTGAGTTCGGACGACAGTTCACTCAGAACATACGGCTGGCAGCAGTATCAGGGAAAGGTCTCCATTGCCTCCGGAGGCATATTCGGAAAGGGACTTTTAAAAGGAACAAGAGTTGAAGACAACGCTGTGCCGTTTCAGGAAAACGACTTTATATTTACCGTTGCCGGAGAGGAGTTAGGGTTCATAGGCTGTTTTGCAATAATACTCTTGTTCGGTGTAATACTGTTCAGGGTGATAAGGATATCCTCTCACGCCGGCGGTCCTCTCGGCAGAAATATCTGTATCGGTTTTTTTGCACTTATCGCAGTTCAGTTCACAATAAACATAGGAATGGTTCTCGGACTTCTTCCGGTTGCAGGTGTAACACTTCCGTTTTTAAGTTCCGGAGGGACATCTGCCGCCTGTCTGTATATCGGTATCGGATTGGTACAAAGCGTCCGTATGCACCCCGCATCCGGCGGAGTGCATACGCTGTCGAATTTTAAACGCAGGAACTTTCATAATATGCGCTCGCTTCGTACCCCACAAGGCAGTCCCGGGCTGTATACCGCACGTCTAAAGCTTTAATTTTTGCGTAACCGCAGCTTGTACATTAATTTTCAATTTTCAACTTTGAATTTAACTCCCGTTTTGCTGTTATTTTGGATCTTACTCTGTCGCCTGACCTTACTCCAAAATTCCTGTGGTTCTCATATACAACAGTAAATCCCATTTCATTCCGGCAAGTGCAATAACACCCATTGCATATCCGTATTCCCTGCCTCTGAAATATATCTCCACCGGCTTTCAGACTTTATGGTCATATTATAGCATATTTTCTTATGGCAGCAAATCGGCATGCACCAATTTTTCCACACTTTTCAAAAAAACGATATAAAAAAGACACATTCTCCGTTATGGAAAATGTGTCTTAATATTACGCTATAAAAAGTATGGACGTTGAATAAACAGCCAAAGTGAACCTTTATGGTTCACGACGCAGACACACGCTGATAAAGTATCTGCGTTTTAAAGTCGGGAGCGGCGGCTCGCCTCTTAGTCGGCGTATTTGTTCTCGGTCTTTGACCAAGCGTACATCTTGCGGATCTCTTTGCCGACAGTTTCAAGCTGATGCTCGGACTTGAGTGCGCGCATAGCGTTGAAGTGAGCACGGCCGTTCTTGTTTTCTGCGATCCACTTGGAAGCGAATGTACCGTCCTGGATCTCAGCAAGAACCTTCTTCATCTCAGCCTTTGTTTCGTCTGTGATGATTCTCTTGCCTGTCTCGTAGTCACCGAACTCAGCAGTGTCGGAAATTGAATATCTCATAAGTGAGAAGCCGCCTGCATAGATGAGGTCAACGATGAGCTTCA
>DBWG01000109.1:39014-42050 GCA_002308635.1 Ruminococcaceae bacterium UBA1244
GCCTGCTCACCAAAGAGGTCTGTTTCTGTCTCAATGCGGAATGTTGTCTCCATAAGAGCTGCACGAGCAGCACCGATACCTGCGCCATAAGCAAGAGCGATGTCAAGGCAGTGGCCTGTTGCATCCTGATATACAGCAACAAGAGCAGGTGTACCCTTGCCCTCAACATACTCGGAACGTACTGTGTGGCCGGGAGCCTTCGGAGCGATCATGAATACGTCAACATTTTTCGGCGGGATGATCTGCTTGAAGTGAATATTGAAGCCGTGTGCAAAAGCAATAGCCTTGCCCTCTGTAAGATTCGGCTCGATGTCCTTCTTGAAGATGTCAGCCTGCTTCTCATCGGGAGTAAGGATCATGATAACGTCAGCCTTCTGTGTAGCTTCGGCAGTTGTATAAACCTCAAAGCCCATTTCCTTAACGTGATCCCATTTCTTGCTTCCCTGATAAAGACCGATGATAACGTTTACGCCGCTCTCTTTGAGGTTAAGAGCATGAGCGTGTCCCTGGCTGCCGTAGCCAATGATAGCAACGGTCTTTCCTTTGAGCTGGTTGATGTCGCAGTCTGCATCATAATAGATTTTTGGCATTTCAATTACCTCCAGAGTAATATGTATAATATTTTAGGGTCTCCGTTTTTGGAGTACCCGTTTTATGAAATTCGTTAAATCATCATTTTCGGGAAACAACGGAATCCTTTTCGATTGCGACTGTTCCCGTTCTGACGATCTCACGGATGCCATACGGTTTTAAAAGATCGACAAGCGTTTCAAAACGATCCTGAGTATCCGCAAACTGCAGAGTCATGGTGTTCACTGAAACGTCAACGATCCTTGCGTCCATCAGCTCTGATATTTTCATTATATCGAGCCGCTGTTTTGAAGGACAGTTCACCTTGATGAGAGAAAGCTCTCTGCTGATGAACTCACCCTGAGCAAACGTTCTTACCTTGATTACGGGTATGAGCTTGTTGAGCTGTTTTTCAAGCTGTTCTATCACATATTCATCGCCGTCGGCAACAATAGTGATCTTTGAAAATCTGCTGTCTTCAGTAATTCCGACAGCAAGACTGTCTATGTTGAAGCCTCTTCTTGAAAAAAGACCGGAGACCTTTGAAAGTACGCCTGCCTGATTTTCTACGAGAACCGAAAGTGTATATTTCATATTCTGTCCTCCTTATCTTGACGAGGTGTTCGGATGCACATTGCACACCAAGACAAAGGGTTTGTCGCTTTTCAGCATCTTTTCAGCCTCCGCTTCGGCCTCCTCGTTTGTTGAGACATAAGCGGAATCTATTCCATAAGCTGAGGCGATCGTTCCGAAATCCGGCTTGTCTTCAAGCTCTGTGACAGCATAGCGGCTGCCGTAGAAGAAGTCCTGAAGCTCATGCACCATTCCGAGAACAGTGTTTCTCATAACTATGATCTTGACGTTAAGACCGTTCTGTGCTATGGTAGCAAGCTCATTGAACATCATCTGGAACGAACCGTCACCGCATACGGCAACAACGTCCCTTGAAGGTCTTGCAAATTTTGCGCCTATCGCCGCAGGAACGGAATAGCCCATCGTTCCCATGCCGCCGGAAGTGAAAAATCTTCCGTCAGACATTTTATAGCTGTTTGCACACCATATCTGGTTCTGACCTACATCGGCAATCAGTATTGCCTTGTCTCCGAGCATTCCCGAAAGCTTTTCAAGGAAGCTCTTCGGCTCTACATAGCCCTCAAAGCTCTTGTAAACAGGCGCAAACTCTTTTTTCCAGCCGTCAACAGTTTCTATCCACTCCTGAGGAGCGGCATATTCAACATCCCTTGACATCTGGTCGAGAACATTATTTATATCGCCGACGATCGGGATATTTGTTTTCATGTTCTTTCCGATCTCGGCAGGGTCGATATCTATATGGATGACCATTGTTTCCTGCGTGACTTTATCGGGAGCGGAAACAGCCCTGTCTCCGACTCTTGCGCCGCACACGATGATGACATCCGAATCATGGATAGCCTGATTTGCGGCTTTTATCCCGTGAGATCCTATCATTCCGACATACAGAGGATCGTCAGACGCCATTGCTCCTATGCCCATCATCGTTGAAACCACCGGAATATTTGTCTTTTTTACAAACTCACGGAATTTCAGCTTTGCGCCTGAGGTGAGAACTCCTCCGCCCGCACATATCAGCGGACGCTTTGCCTGAGAGAGAACATCCAAAGCACGTTTTATCTGCATGGGATGTCCAGAAACACTGGGCTTATATCCTGTTATGTTAACCTTTTCGGGATAAACAAATTCTTCGATCTGCCCCTGCTGTATATCAACCGGAACATCTATCAGTACCGGACCGGGTCTTCCTGTTGCGGCTATATGAAATGCTTCCTTGAATATTCTCGGAAGCTCCGCCGTATCCTTAACAAGATAGCTGTGTTTTACAAACGACTCACACGCACCGGTTATATCGGCCTCCTGAAAAACGTCACGTCCAAGCTGGTCGCTTTTTACCTGACCGGTTATCGCCACAAGCGGAATGGAATCCATATATGCCGTTGCAATGCCGGTTATCATATTGAGCGCACCGGGGCCGGATGTAGCAACACAAACACCAACCTTGGAAAGAGCTCTTGCATATCCGCTGGCAGCATGTGCGGCATTCTGTTCCTGACGAACGAGGATCGCTTTTATGTCTGTCTTATAAAGTTCATCAAAAAACGGACATATTACTGCGCCAGGATATCCGAAAACTATTTCAACACCTTCTTCCTGAAGGCATTTTACCATTATTTCAGCTCCGCTTATCATAGAACTCCTCCTTTCATATAACACCAATTATATCATTACAAAAAAAACGTGTCAAGACGGTATTTATCTGTCTTAGCTCTTTTTTGACCTCTTTAAAAAAATATTTATTGCTTCTTCTGCAAAAAACTATTGACAAAACGCTTTTACTATGTTATCATTAACAACGTAGTCAACCGGTCGGTTGATTCTATGGTCCGGTAGTTCAGCTGGTTAGAACGCTAGCCTGTCACGCTAGAGGTC
>DBWG01000109.1:42179-42444 GCA_002308635.1 Ruminococcaceae bacterium UBA1244
TGCTTTTTTGTTGCGTAAAAACGGCTGAAACGCTGATGTTTACTGGTTTTTTGGGAATTGCAGAGTGTAAAAACAAAGAGCAGGCAAACAGAAATTTCGAATCAGCAAGCGTGTAAACTAAACACAAATCAGTAAACTGATCATAAACTGTTCATATAGGTCTGATGGGGGTATGAACAGATCAGGGATGATCATAGAGCATGAGATGATAAAAGATCGAAACTGCACTATAATATGATGGCACGGAAATCAATTTTGAAAAATG
>DBWG01000139.1:406-1260 GCA_002308635.1 Ruminococcaceae bacterium UBA1244
AGCTTGGCAGTACTAATAGGTCGAGGGCTTGTCCAAGTGCTTTCTTGGTATCTACTTTTGCTTCGCTTTATTCAGTTTTCAGGGTGCGAGCCCTTTAACATAAATCCTGTCTTTTCGGACAGGATTTTTTCTTTTATATTTAGATTTTGGGGTGCTTGCCGTTGATCAACTTTTTTAAAATAGTATCCAAAAAAAATAGATGATATAAAATACTTTTCTTTCTCTTATTCAACAGGAACAATGATGAATTCTTTTGTCAGATATGTTTTGAAAAAAGATAAGAGCGGTAAATATGTTGTTGAGATCTGTCCCGATCAGGTTGCCGAAGAAGATAAGTTTATATCTGAAGTCAACGGCGGTTTTGCCGAAGAAATTGTTATGATACTTAAAAAATACCATGTCGGACGCTGGAACGGCTTTAAAAAGATCGACAGGATGGTATTGGACGGAGACGGTTTTTCTCTTGAGGTTTCTTTTCAGAACGGAAGCAGGATATATGCCCATGGCTATATGAGATACCCCAAAAATTACTCCGCCGTCAGAGCCGAACTTGACAATGTATTTATGGAACTGTATCCAGCAGACCGCAATATATAACAGAATTATTTCCGTCAAAATGGATCCTGCCGTTTTGACGGATCTTTTTATATGCAGTATTGCCTTGATTTGAACCGGATTATCTGTTATTATTGATTTGACTATAAAAAAGCGGGTGATTACATGGATTCTCCTCTTGCAGACAGACTCAGACCGCAGACTCTTGACGATATCGCCGGTCAGCATCATCTCCTTGATAAGGATAAACCGCTCAGGCGCATTATTGAGAGCGGTCATATTCCCAATATGGTTTTTTA
>DBWG01000139.1:1301-15960 GCA_002308635.1 Ruminococcaceae bacterium UBA1244
CTCCGCAAGCTCAACGGAACTACCGCCACAACTGCCGATATCCGCAGTATTGTGGATGAGCTTTCGGGATTCAGCGGTATGAACGGTATCTTATTATATCTTGACGAGATACAGTATTTCAATAAAAAACAGCAGCAGACTCTTCTTGAATTCATTGAGAACGGCAGTATAACCCTTATCGCTTCTACTACCGAGAATCCGTATTTTTATGTATACAGTGCCATTCTCAGCCGTTCAACGGTTTTTGAGTTCAAGCCCCTCGAAAAAGACGATGTAATAAAGGCAATAAAAAGAGCCGTAAGTATTTTGTGCAAAGAATCCGGCGAGGAAATAATTTTTCCCGAAAAAGCAATGGAACATATCGCTTATGCCTGCGGCGGAGATGTGAGAAAGGCAATAAATGCGGTCGAACTTTCAACCGTTTCCGCTCCGATTGTTGAAAACAAAAGGGAAATTTCTCTGGAAACAGTATCGGATCTTACTCAGAAAAGCGCCGTAAAATATGACCGTGAGGGCGATGAACATTACGATCTCCTGTCTGCTTTTCAGAAATCGCTTCGCGGTTCAGATCCGGATGCAGCACTCCATTATCTTGCACGTATACTCCTTGCGGCTGACCTTCCATCCGCCTGCCGCAGACTTATGGTATGCGCCTGTGAGGATGTCGGACTTGCGAATCCCCAGATAATCCCCATTGTAAAAGCCGCTGTTGATGCTGCAATGATGGTCGGACTTCCCGAAGCAAGAATACCTCTTGCAGATGCTGCTGTTCTTGTTGCGCTCTCTCCGAAATCAAATTCCGCCTATCTTGCGATGGACAGGGCAATTGCGGATATCAAAGCCGGAAAAGGCGGCGGTTTTCCGAGGCATCTCCAGAACAAGCACTATGACGGCGACGATGTTCAAAATAAAGGACAGTTCTATGTCTATCCGCACGACTATCCAAACCACTGGTATCCTCAGCAGTATCTTCCGGACAGCCTTGCCGGTACTGTATATTATGAACCATCACAAAACAAGACCGAACAGGCATATTCCGAATACTGGAAAAAAATAAAAGGAAATAAATGAAATAGCTAATTTTTTATTATATTATTGTAAAACTTTTGGAAGTGTGTTATATTTGTTATATCCAAATTTAAAAACGGAGGACAGCACCATGTTAAGATCAAAAAGAATGAAAAGATCGGCTGCGGCTTTTATGGCACTGATACTTTTCGCACTTTGTTTTACTGTGCTTTTCAATTCACCCCATTTTTATGCGGTAGGTGAAAATGAAAAGTCCCAACCGGAGGAATCCCAGACGGAGGAATCCAAGTCTGAGGAGTCCCAGACGGAAGAATCCAAGTCGGAGGAGTCCCAGTCGGAAGAATCCAAGTCGGAGGAATCTCAGTCTGAGGAGTCCCAGACCGAAAATTCCCAGACTGAGGACAAAAAAACAGAGGAACCGGCAGAAGAATTTGATATCAAAAGCAAAACAATAGGCGTTCAGAGAGGTACTACCGGAGAACGCAAGGCTTCTGTCTATGAAAATGACGGGCGTTCCGATGTTGAAAGGTATTATACACAGCAGACGCTCATAGAGGAGCTTGTGAATGATAAATTTGCCTGTGCAATACTCGATGAAAAAAATGCACAGTACTTTGAAAGCAAGTATGACACCCTGAAGGTCTATCCAAAAGAACAGTCAAAGGATGATCTTGCTTTTGCCGTGAGAAAGGGCAATGAAGAGCTTCTTGAAAAGGTAAACGGAGCCATCAAAAAGCTCAGGGATAACGGTACTATCGACAGTATCGTAAATAACTACATCTGCCTTGACAGCGAAAGAGGCAGATCACCCTATAAGAAAAAGGACATAAAAGAGCGTGAGGGAACTATTATTCTCGGAGTTATACCCTCGTATGTTCCCTATGAATACTATGATAACGACAAGCTCACTGGCATCGACATAGACGTGATGCAGGCAGTGTGCGACTTGCTCAAAATGGAACTTGAGATCGTTGTCCTTCCGGGCGACAGCCTTGACAGCCTCATCTATACTGTTGGCAGCGGCAGCGTGAATATGACGGCGGTTGCGTCAGGCGGATTCCACAGCGTCAACCATTTTTTGAATGTTGTCGATCTTACGGATGTGTATACAACTTCAAAACAGGTATATCTGCTCCATGAAAAGGGACAGGAGGAAGAGGTTATTGATGAACACGATGAAGAAGAGAATATGAAGGATTATGACTTCGCACATAAGACCATCGGTGTTCAGCTCGGTACTACCGGAGATATCCTTGCCGGTGATTATGCCGACAATGATAAAAAGGTCGAAAGATACGACAAAGGTGCAGCCGCAGTTCAGTCGCTCATCCAGAAAAAGATAGACTGTGTTATTATCGACGAACAGCCTGCAATATCCTTTGCAAAAAAGAATAAGAATATTGCCATATATCCTAAGACACTTTCCGTTGAGGAATATGCCTTCTGCGTTTCAAAGAGCAACGGCGAGCTTCTCAACAAGATCAACAAGGCTTTGAAGAAGCTCAAGGATGATGGTACTCTTAAAGACATCATCCAGAATTATATCGGCACGGATGACCAGATCGGAAGCACACCGTATCAGAAAAAGAATGTAGAGCGCAGCGGCACTCTTATCGTTGCAACAAACGCCGAATTCCCGCCGTATGAATACAGGGGTGCAAACAATTCCATTGTCGGCATCGACATGGATATCATGCAGGCTGTCTGTGATGAGATAGGCATGGATCTTCAGGTTGAGGATATGAAATTCGAGGGTATCCTTGCGGCTGTACAGAACGGCAAGGCTGATGTAGGCGCTGCCGGCATCACAGTAACGGAGGACAGAAAAACTTCTGTAGATTTTTCAAATCCCTATACCACATCCAAGCAGGTCATAATGGTCTATCGTGACAATGTTGTTGAGAGCATAGAAAAGCTTGACGGCAAGACCATCGGCGTTATAGCCGGTTCTGCCGGAAGCCTCGCCGCAGACGAAAAGCTCAACGAAAGCGGAAATACCGAAAAAATAGAGTTCTATACCTTTGATAAGGCATTAAAATATCTTACTCAGTACAAGATAGATGCCGTTGTTGCAGATGAGGTGTTTATAAAAGAAGCTCTCGAAAGAACTACCAGTCTTGTAGCTTTTGATGATGCTGTTTCTGAGGCAAGCTATTCATTCAGCGTCAAAAAAGGAAACAAGGATATTCTTTCAAAGGTAAACGGCGCACTCGATAAGCTCAAAGAAAACGGTACTCTCGAAAAGATACTTGGCAATTATTTCGGCAAAGTCGACCAGAGAGGAAATTATTCCTACACCTCAAAGGATATGAAGCGCAGCGGCACTCTTACCGTTACAGTCGGCGCAGAGCTTACTCCTTACATTTATACCGACAAGAACGGAGAACCCGCCGGAATGGACGCAGACATACTCAGGGCAGTATGTGACGAGCTTGGCATGGAGCTGAAAATAGAAATGTCTGAGGATGCACTTTCCGACCTGTCGGACGGAAAAGCCGATATAGGTATACTCCACACAGGTCTTACTGACGAAGACAGGGCTAAGCTTGACCAGACAAACATATTCCACAGTTCAAAACAGCTTGCGCTTGCCAGAGAGGTAGTAAACAAGTCCTTCCTCGACAAGCTTTATGATAACTTTATCGTTGACAACCGCTGGAGGATGATAACGGACGGTCTTCTTGTAACACTGAGGATAACCGGTTTTGCTATGCTGTTCGGTCTGCTGCTCGGTGCGCTCATAGCTATCGTCCGCACCGTACACGACCAGAACGGAAAGCTGTTCATACTCAACTTTATCTGCAAGATATATCTTGCCATAATCCGAGGAACACCCGTAATGCTCCAGCTTATGATAATCTACTTTGGTATATTCAGTACCACGAATGTCAGTAAGGAGCTTGTTGCAGTCATAGCGTTCGGACTTAACTCCGCAGCTTATGTTGCAGAGGTCATCCGTTCGGGTATAAACGCTGTTGACAAGGGACAGTCAGAAGCAGGACGCTGTCTCGGACTCAGCTACGGCCGCACAATGAAAGGAATAATCATGCCGCAGGCGTTCAAGAATATCCTTCCGGCGCTCCTCAACGAGGTCATAGCGCTCCTGAAGGAAACGGCTATCTGCGGTACGATAGGTCTTATGGATCTTACAAAGGGCGGCGAGTCCATCATGTCACTGACCTTTGACGTATTTATCCCGCTTATCGCCGTAGCTATAGTATATCTGGTGATCGTGCTGATACTCACCAGGATCGTGACTATCCTTGAGAGGAGACTGAAGAAAAATGAAAAACAGTAATAACGATGTGACAGAAGCTGTGAAGGATCCGGAGACAGTCACGGAGACCGGCGAAATGACAGAAGAAGAAAAAGCAGTGAACAAGCGTGAAAAGATCAGCGGTGAAAAACCGGATGATGACGCCGAGGTGCTGATAAAGGTCAGCGGGCTAAAAAAGAAGTTCGGAAAGCATGAGGTGCTGAGGGGCATAACGACTTCAATAAAAAAAGGCGAGGTCGTTGCCGTTATCGGACCGTCAGGCTGCGGAAAATCAACGTTTCTGCGCTCACTCAACCTTCTTGAAACTCCGACATCAGGACGCATACTTTTTGAGGGCATAAACATTACCGACAAAAAGGTAAACATAAACAAGATGCGTGAAAAGATGGGCATGGTTTTTCAGCAGTTCAATCTTTTCTACAATATGACGATAAAGAAAAATATCATGTATGCTCCTGTCAAGCTCAAAAAGATGACGAAGGAACAGGCCTCCGAAAAGGCTGACGAGCTTTTGAAGCGTATCGGTCTTTCGGACAAGGCAAACGCTTATCCCGACAGCCTTTCCGGCGGACAGAAGCAGAGAATAGCGATCATAAGGGCGCTTGCCATGAATCCGGATGTAATGCTCTTTGATGAGCCGACATCAGCTCTTGACCCTGAGATGGTCGGAGAAGTCCTCTCGCTCATCAAGGACCTTGCCGAAAACGGCATGACGATGGTAATAGTAACTCACGAGATGGGCTTTGCAAAGGAAGTTGCGGATCGTGTGCTGTTTATCAATGAGGGCGTTATCGCAGAGGAAAACACCCCCGAAAAATTCTTTGGCGATCCTCAGAACCCAAGACTGAAGGATTTCCTTTCAAAGGTATTGTAATGGTGATAGAATGAAAATAGGAAACGTTGAGATCAGCGGATATGCGGCGCTTGCGCCTATGGCGGGAGTGACGGACAGGGCATTCAGGGAGCTGTGTGCGGGCTTTGGAGCCGCAATGGTAACAGGTGAGATGGTCAGCTCAAAGGGGCTTATCTATGACAGCGACAAATCAAGGGAGCTGCTTGTTTTGTCAGAAAATGAGCGTCCTGCCGCAGTGCAGCTTTTTGGGAATGAACCCGAAACAATGGCTCAGGCGGCTGTCATAGCGATGGAGTATTCTCCGGACATAATTGATATCAATATGGGATGTCCTGCTCCGAAGATTGCCTCAAACGGGTGCGGTTCGGCGCTGATGAAAGATCCGGAGCTTTGCGGGCGCATAGTAAGTGCGGTAAAGGGCGCTGTGTCTGTTCCCGTGACCGTAAAGATACGCAAGGGCTGGGACAAAAATTCAGTAAACGCCGTTGAGGTCGCAAAAATATGTGAGGAAGCCGGAGCGGATGCGATAACCGTTCATGGCAGGACAAGAGAACAGCAGTATATGCCGTCTGCGGACTGGGAAATTATCAGACAGGTAAAAAAATCAGTAAAGGTTCCTGTCATCGGCAACGGAGACATTACGAGCGCAGAGCTTGCCGCCGCAATGATCGAACAGACAGGCTGTGACATGGTCATGGTCGGAAGAGGCGCTCTCGGCAATCCGTGGATATTCAGAGAGATATCCATGCTTCTTGGACACGACCGTCCTTCGCTGCCAGTTTCAACAGCGGAAAGAATAAGCGTACTGCTGAAGCACGTTTCAAAAATGTGTGAATACAAGGGTGAAGCGGTAGCCATGAGAGAAGCCCGCAAACACGCAGCATGGTATTTCAAGGGCGTGAGGGGAGCGGCGGCGCTGAGAAGAAAAGCTGTCGAGCTGGAGACCTTTGAGGATCTCATCACGCTGTGCAGGGAGATAGAATGACGGTGAAGGGAGAAATGATCTGATGAGAAGATTTATTATGAGACGGCTGACCGTATATTTTATTATTTTCGGATCGCTGCTTTCTTTCGCACTGATCTTCATAGAAAAGGCAGGATTCCGCAATGCCATATCCGGACTGATAATCCCTCAGCAGACCGCTCTGGAATCTGCCGAGCCTATCCGCTGGAGCCGCAGCGGATATGATATAGTGATCCAGCCGAAATATGCCTATACCCTTGAAGGCCTTGTCACTCATACAAAGGATTATGACGGTGATACCCCCCCTAACAATATCTCTCCGAAGGATATTGCCGTAGCATGGGGCAAGGTCGCTGAATACAACAAGAAAATAGACTTCAAGTGGTCACAGAACAACCGCTTCGCATATAACGAGATCAGCAATTCCGATGCAGACAAATACCTTGGCGGAGCATCTCACGCAGGTGCGCAGTTTTCAAACAACCACCTTATCCCTGCCAACAGCGATGTGGCAAAGGAGGTGGATATGATACGCAGCGGCGACCATATCATAATCGAGGGCTATCTAGTCAACACGACTTTCTATCGGGAAGGAAAGGTATATTCCAGATGGAATTCCAGCACCACCAGATATGATTCCGGCGACCATGCCTGTGAGATAATCTATGTTACAAACGTAAAATGGGTAGTCTGACTGCCCGCATAAAACAAACAGTCCGCCGTACTCAGTGTGGTACGGCGGACTGTTTCTTATTCAAGATTCCCTGTGTGGAACATTATTGCGGCAAGTGCGGCTATCGGGGCTGTTTCCGCCCGCAGTATCCTCTTTCCGAGTGTAGCGATATCCGCCCCGTTTTCCGTCAGCATGGCGACCTCGCTCTCTTCATAGCCGCCTTCCGGTCCGGTAAAGACGGCTATTTTTTTGTCTCCGCCGGTGATGATCTCTCTAATCGGTTTGCCTCCGCCTTCATAGAACATTATTGTCTTGTCAAATCCGGAAAGCTCCTTTGCCGCAGCATCAAGCTCTGTGAACCCGCTCACTTCGGGAATGATAGCCCTTTGTGACTGCATTGCGGCCTGTTCTGCGATCTTCTGATAGCGCTGACGCTTCTTTTCGGCGGACTTGCTGTCGGGACGGGATATACATCGGCTGGTGAGTACGGGGACGATTCTGTGAACTCCAAGCTCCACGGATTTCTGGATAACGCTTTCCATCTTGTCGCCCTTTGTGAGTGCGGCAAAAAGCGTGACTTCTATGGACGCTTCATGCAGACATTCGCTTTTGGAGACCTCTTTTACAAGAACGCCGTCCTCGTTTATGCGTTCGATGCGGCAGAGATGTTCAATTTTATTTTTGTCGCACAGCGTGATATTCTCGCCGACAGACATTCTCAGTGCCTTTGAGATGTGGCGGGCATCCTCGCCGGTAATAAGATGCGGACTCTCAAATTTTTCCGCAAAGAACCAATCCATGTTAAAAACTCCGTTCCTTTATCATTTTTGGTGGTGTTATTTTTTCGCTTTTTCTGAGTATGCAGTTTCTTACCCTTTGCAGTCTCAGACGGTTGTACCGCTGTATGAATATAAACGGGAGGTTTGCAGCGGTAACTAAAAGTGAGAATACCGCAGCGGCAGGGATATCGTTTACCGCAAACAGGAATATTATCAGCATACAGTTCATCGTGTGATCCCATTCGCCCCGGCAGGTCTCGATTATGAACCTGTCAAGGTATTCAAGCGAAACACTGTCAAGATGCTCCTTTGAAAAACCGTTTTTGCCGATGTGCTGAGGAAGGCGGTCTTTCCACCTGTTTATTTTCAGAAAGGCGGAATAGAACCTTCCGTCCCTTTCCCACTTATGCGGTTTATAAAGCCTGCGTTCCGGTGAAAAAAAGCCGGTGCTGAGTTTTATGCAAAGAAAAAATACAATAATGTGCCATACAGCACATAGGAGGAGGTTTACTGACAGTATACAGAGTATATGCTGCTCCCTCAGCATAAAGGTGCCTCCCTTCGTTACATGATAAACTTTTTTGACCGCAAGTTTGTTAATAAAATATGAACAATTTGGTTTTTGGGGAATAGTATTTGTAGGATGCAGCAGCTTTTTACGGTTGAGAAAAAACGATGATTATGTTAAAATAGAATTATTCTTGAAAGGAGGAAAAAGGTATGTCGGACAAAGCAGACTGTCTCAGACCGGAAACCGAGCTTGTTGAGCTGCTGAAAGAAAAAAATATGTTTGCTGCTTCGGCGGAGAGTCTTACGGGGGGACTTGTCGCCGCAAGGATAACAAGCGTTCCGGGCGCATCGGCTGTTTTTGAGTGCGGAATATGTTCCTATTCAAACAGGATAAAGCACGAGGTCTTAGGAGTAAGCAAAGAAACACTGGAGCAGTATTCCGAATACAGCCTTGAATGTGCAAAGGAAATGGCGCTGGGAGCAAAAAGAATTTCCGGCGCTGATATCGCAGTGAGCACTACCGGCATTGCAGGCCCCTCAGGCGGCTCGGAAGAAAAGCCTGTTGGAACAGTATATGTCGGTATAGCCGTGAAAAATTACACAAAAGCGTATGAGATACATTTCGGCAGCGAAAAAAGCCGTAATGAGATACGCTCGCTCACTGTTGACGTTGCTGTTGAAAAATTGCTTGAGATCCTGAAAAACACCGAATAACAAGGGAAATGCCAAAAAAAGCTTCATCTTTGTTTCCGCTGTGATCACACAGGATACGTAAAAACGGGTGTATTTAAAAATTTTTAATAGTTATTTTGTAAAATCCTGTGCAAAACTATTGATTATGTAAAAGTTTTATGTTAAAATGTGTGATGAGTAATAATGCTTTATAGCGTCTGCAATGATATTGCAGGGAATTAATATTTTTCGGAATGGAGATGATTCATCAATGGCAAGAAGTGCGGGCATTCTTATGCCCATCACATCCCTCCCGTCACCCTATGGCATCGGTACTATGGGAAAGGCAGCGTATGACTTCGTTGACTTTTTGAAGGCTTCGGGTCAGCAGTACTGGCAGCTTTTGCCTGTAGGTCCTACCAGCTATGGTGATTCGCCCTATCAGTCATTCTCGACTTATGCGGGCAACCCCTATCTGATCGACCTCGATATGCTCTGCGAAGAGGAGCTTCTCTCAAAGGAAGACCTCCGCAAGATCGACTGGGGCGACAACGATCAGTATGTGGACTACGAAAAGGTTTATAACGAGCGCTTCAAGGTCCTCAGACAGGCTTATGAAAACTTCAAATCGAAGGATCAGCAGCCTTATTGGGACTTTATGCGTGATGAAGACCGCTGGCTCACCGACTACGCTCTCTATATGGCCGTCAAAAAGCTCTTTGACGACAAGGCATGGCCGGATTGGCCCGATCACCTGATCAAATACAGAAACCCCGATACCATCAGACATTACCTCAACTATCTCTATGAGGATGTAATGTTCTGGAAATTCGTTCAGTTCCTCTTCTACAAACAGTGGAGAGAACTCAAACAGTATGCAAACGACAACGGCGTAAAGCTCTTTGGCGATATGCCGATATACGTTGCAATGGACAGCGCAGATACATGGGCAAATCCCGATGTGTTCTGGCTGGACGATGAAAGAAAACCCGTCTGCGTTGCAGGATGTCCGCCAGATTATTTCTCCGAGACAGGTCAGCTCTGGGGCAACCCGCTCTATGACTGGATCTATCTTGAGGAGACCGGTTTTGACTGGTGGATAAGACGAGTTGAAGGCGCTGCAAGAATGTTCGATATCACAAGAATCGACCACTTCAGAGCTTTCGATCAGTTCTATGCAATTCCTTACGGCGCAGAGACCGCTATCGACGGCGAGTGGATCGACGGTCCTAACATGAGATTCTTCAACAAGATGAAGGAGCGTCTCGGCAATGTGCCGATCATCGCAGAGGATCTCGGCCACATGACTCCCGGCGTTAAAAAGCTCCTCAAGGATTCCGGCTATCCCGGCATGAAGATCCTTGAATTTGCTTTTGATTCCCGTGAGGACAGCGACTATCTGCCTCATAACTATACTTCAAACAGTGTCTGCTACACAGGTACTCACGATAACGATACTATCATGGGATGGCTCAGCACCGCAAAGAAAAGAGATGTTGAATTTGCCAAGGAGTATTGCGGCCTGAATAAGACGGAAGGCTATAACTGGGGATTCATTCGCACGGCTTATGCCAGCGTAAGTGATTATGCTATCGTTCAGATGCAGGATATCCTTGCTCTCGGCAGCGAAGCAAGAATGAACGAGCCTTCAACTCTCGGCGGCAACTGGACCTGGAGAATGAAAGAGGGAGCGGCTACTCCCAAGATCGCAAAAAGACTGTATAGCTTGTCAAAAATTTACAGAAGGCTGGAGGATGACAAAAAGATGAAGAAAAATGCCATTATCGACAATCTCGTGCTTACAGCAAAGAACGAGTATTGTAAGGAGCTGAACGAGCTTTCGCCCGCAGAGCTTCACGAGGCACTCGGAAAGGCCATGATGGGCGCTATCTCCGAGAAATGGGCTGACAGCAAGAGAAACCATGCGGAACACCGCCGTGCTTATTATCTCTCGGCAGAGTTCCTTATGGGTCGTATGATGTACAACAACCTTTATGCAATGGGTGTTCTCGATCATACAAAGAAACTTCTTGAGGCTAAGGGCATTGATATCAACGTATTTGAAGAAATCGACGACGCAGCTCTCGGAAACGGCGGCCTCGGAAGACTCGCTGCCTGTTTCCTCGATTCTGCCGCTACACATGACGTTCCCCTTGACGGCTATGGCATCCGCTATAAGTACGGCCTGTTCAAGCAGNNCAGGAGATCAGAGACGGCTATCAGGTAGAGGTTGCTGACGACTGGCAGCGCTTCGGTGATCCGTGGTGCGTAAAGAGAGCAGAGGATACCGTTATCGTAGAGTTCGCTGACCAGAAGGTCAAGGCTGTTCCTTATGATATGGCTATCATCGGCACAGGCACAGACAACATCAATACTCTCCGTCTTTGGGAGGCTGAGGCTGTCAATGACTTTAACTTCCTTGAATTCAACAACTGCCAGTATGACGCTGCTGTAAAAGATAAGAACTCCGCAGAGAATATCTCCAAGGTTCTCTATCCCAACGACAACAGCCATGAGGGTAAGGTTCTCAGACTGAAGCAGCAGTATTTCTTCTCTTCCGCTTCTCTCCAGGATATTCTCAAGAGATATAAGCAGAGACACGGCACAGAGTTCAAGTGGTTTGCAGATGAGACTGTTATCCAGCTCAACGATACACATCCCACAATTTCTATCCCTGAACTTGTAAGACTTCTTACAAAGGAAGGCTGCGACTTTGACTGGGCACTCGGCATGGCTCGTGCAGCATTTGCTTATACCAACCACACAGTAATGCAGGAAGCTCTTGAAAAATGGGATATCAACCTTATGAAGAGCATTATTCCTGAGGTTTATGAGATCATCGTCAAGATCAACGACCGTCTCGTAAACGAACTCAAATCAAAGGGCTACGATCAGCCCATCGGCAAGGTCAAGAAGGGTGAAACACCCAAGACCAAGATGGACAACATGGTTATCATCGACGGTCAGCGTGTTCACATGGCTCGTATGGCAACATACTGCTCAAGCTATGTAAACGGCGTTGCTGCTATCCATACACAGATCCTCAAGGACGATACACTCAAAGAGTGGTATGAACTCTATCCGGAGCGTTTCCAGAACAAGACAAACGGTGTTACACAGCGCCGCTGGCTCGCACTCTGCAACCCCGAGCTTTCTGAGTTCATCACAGATCTTATCGGCAAGAAGTGGATCAGAAATCTTGACGACCTCAAGAGACTTGAATCCAAGATCACTGACGAGAATGTTGACAAGTTCAACGGCATCAAGTATCAGAAGAAGAAAGAACTCTCTGAGTTCATCCAGAAGCATGACGGCGTATGGATCGATCCTGACTTCATGTTCGATATCCAGGTAAAGCGTCTGCATGAGTATAAGAGACAGCTTATGAACGCTTTCTCTATCATGGCTATTTACTTCCGTCTGAAGGAAGGCAAACTCCCGAACTTCACTCCTACAGCATTCATCTTCGGCGCTAAGGCTGCTCCGGGTTATGCAAGAGCTAAGGCTATCATCAAATATATCAACGAGATCGCTAACCTTATCAACAACGATCCCGAAGTAAACAACAAGATGAAGGTCGTATTCGTATCCAACTACAATGTTTCTTATGCAGAGAAGATCATTCCTGCTGCTGATATCCATGAGCAGATCTCAACAGCCGGCACAGAGGCTTCCGGTACAAGCAACATGAAGTTTATGATAAACGGTGCTGTTACTATCGGTACATGGGACGGCGCTAACATCGAGATCGCTGAACACGCAGGCATCGACAACGAGTATATCTTCGGTGCAAGAGTTGAAGAGATCAACGAGATCAAGGATACCTATGATCCCAAGAAGATCTATGAATCAAACGCTGAGCTCAAGAGAGTTATCGACACTCTCGTTGACGGCCGCTTCTCAGACGGCGGAAAGACCGGCGAAGGTTCATTCAAAGAGCTTCACGATTCTCTCCTCGAAGGCGCTTCATGGCATCAGGCTGACCACTACTTCATCCTCAGAGATCTTCCCGAATATATCGAGACAAAGATCAGAGTCAACAACGACTATAAGGACAGAAGAGCATTTGCAAGAAAGTGCCTGATGAACACCGCTAACTCCGGTCAGTTCTCATCCGACCGTACTATCCTCCAGTATGCTACAGAGCTTTGGAGAGTAAAGTGATCTGTCAGATAAACAGACCGATCTGCTGAAAATTATAACGCCGCTTCGCAGCTTTTCTGCGGAGCGGCGTTTTTGTGCGGCGCTGAGTTTATGTATGACATCCTGCCGGAACCGGAAGTTTTATGATTTTTGTTGAAAAACCGTTGTTGATGTGATAGAATGAAAACAGCAAGAGAGAACGGCGGTGAAAAAGTTGACTGAAAGTGAATTTCAGGAATTTGTCATTACTCAGGGCTATCGCTATAACCAAAAGACCAAAACAGCCTTCGGCAATTTTGACGGCTTTCATGCGCTGCTGAAATTTGCCGAAAAAGAAGGACGCTATACGCTCAGAATGGAATGTTCCGCAAAAAGCATGGATGATGCCGTTTCCGTATCTGACAGACTGAAAAAATTCCGTGAGGAACACAAGGAATATGTTTCAAAGGCACGGTGCCGTATGAGATATGTTTCCGTTGAGATAAAAAAGACTGTCGATTCCGATATCGACAGGGAAGAACTCAGATCGCTGGTCCATTTTGTGACCGAACTCCAAAAAAGCGGATATCTGCGGCCGCTCTGCCGTGTCTGCGGAAGAGAACGCAAAACAGGGGTCTATGTTATCGGAAAAAATATCTGTCCGGTATGTGATTCCTGTGTTCTGAGGAAGCGCCGCCAGTATGAAAAACGGCTTGAGCTTTTTGAAAATACAAAGCAGAGCTGGCCGGGCGGTATCATCGGCGCATTGTTCGGAGCGGTTCTCGGCGGTGCGTTGTATGTGCTGTTATATCAGTATATAAATTTGTACGGAATAACAGCCGCTGCGATTCCGGTTCTGACGTTTTCGGGCTTTGTTGTGGTCGGAGGAAGAGCAACCAAACTCAGCGGAGTTATCTGTGCGCTGATCTCCGCACTGGTGTTTGCCGCTGCGGAGTATGTTTCGATGATAGTCCAGACGGCGGTGGATATCGAGCGTGACGGCGGCGGCATCGAGATCGCAAGATCCGCCGATATCATAAATCTCAGTCTCAGGGAGCCGGAAACGCTGCAGATGTATCTTCCCGAAACACTTGTCGGGATAGGCCTCATACTGGTCATAGGTACAGCCTATTTCATAAAAAGGAAGCTCACAAGACCGATGAGAGTATCCAAAAACCTGCTTTGAATAAAAGATACAAAAAATTCAGGGACGCCGAAACTAACGGCGTCCCTGAATCACCTTCAAAAAATTACTAAAGAAAGAGACACGGACATTCACAACATATTGTATATGTCAAAAAACAAATACAAATATCCTGTATACATTATAATACTTTTGTTCAAAAAGGTCAAGAGGACGGTGAGAAAATATCTCAAAAATATCAACAAAATTATCGCCTGTTTTTTGTTGAATAACCAACATCCGCCCAGAAAAAACGGGCAGGTATGCGGGACTTATGGATAAAAACAGAATAAAATGCTGAGATCATGCGAAATTAAGGGATAATCCTCTTGATTTAGCGAAAACGATAGTGTATAATAAAAAATGAAATTTTTTTAGGGGAGAGATTGGACCAATGTATAATGACCTTATGGACACAATAGGCTTCGTCTCAAAGTATGACAGCGACGTTGCTGCAGCAATGAATGACGAACTTAAAAGACAGCAGAGAAATATCGAGCTGATCGCATCCGAGAACATCGTTTCTCCTGCGGTAATGGCTGCTATGGGATCTGTTCTTACAAATAAGTATGCCGAAGGATATCCCGGAAAGAGATA
>DBWG01000084.1 GCA_002308635.1 Ruminococcaceae bacterium UBA1244
ATACCCGTATTGATGTAGTTTCGGGGATAGACTCTCGAAACAGGGTTCATCGGGGTACCGTTAACATTTGCTCTCTTCAGCGGGTAGACCTCACCGAGACCGTCGATAGGCGCTCCGGCTCCGCTGAACACACGTCCCATTATTTCAGGCGACAGACCAAGCTCCATCGGTCTTGCTTTAAGGCGTGTTTTTGTATTGTCAAGTGAAATGGATTTTGTTCCCTCAAAGACCTGAATGACAACACGCTTTCCTTCGATCTGTACTATCCTTCCGTGACGGACGGTGCCGTTTTCGAGGCGGATATCCACCATCTCCTCAAAAGAAGCGTTTTCTACGTTGTCAAGCACGATAAGCGAACCGTTTATCTCCTTTACACCGACATAGTCGAGAATCATTCTGTTCACATCCTTGTTGTGGATTTTGCTGCGCTCTGTGATTTATGCAGCAAGTGTAGAGAGCGCTTTGTCAATGTCTGCGATAAGATCATCAAACATTTCCGGCTTGTTGTTTGGAATGTCATATTTCATCTTTGCAAGGCGCTCAAAAAGTCCGAGCGACATTATGCTTGAAATAGGTATTGCCATAGCGATTATCTTTTTGGCTCTGCTGTATAGGTAAAGTATTGCCTTCATCATAAGCTTTTGCTTTTCGAGCGGAACAAAAGTATCGTCCGCATGGAAGGCGTTCTGCTGCAGGAAACCGACTCTGACCGCCTTTGCAACCTCTATTACGAGCTTCTGTTCATCGGGAAGAACATCCGAACCGATAAGCTTTACTATCTCCATGAGAGAGCTTTCTTCGTGAAGGATAGTGTTTATCCTGTTTCTGTATTTTATGAAGTCTTCACCCAGATTTTCTCTGAACCACGGGTCAAGGTCGGTGAAATATTCGCTGTAGCTGTCCATCCAGTTTATTGCGGGATAGTGTCTTGCATAAGCGAGCGACTTATCGAGTGCCCAGAAGCAGCGTGTAAAACGCTTCGTATTCTGTGTAACGGGTTCGGAGAAGTCGGAGCCCTGAGGTGAAACTGCGCCTATTATCGTTACGGAGCCTTCGCTTCCGCAAAGCGTGTCCACACGTCCGGCACGTTCATAGAATTCCGAAAGTCTTGACGGGAGATATGCCGGAAAGCCCTCTTCTGCGGGCATTTCTTCAAGTCGTCCGGATATCTCTCTGAGCGCCTCTGCCCATCGTGAAGTAGAGTCCGCCATAATGGCAACATGATAGCCCATATCACGGTAATACTCCGCAAGAGTAAGTCCCGTATAGATGGACGCTTCACGAGCCGCAACAGGCATATTTGAGGTGTTTGCGATAAGCACCGTTCTGTCCGTCATAGGTCTGCCGGATTTCGGGTCGATAAGTTCGGAAAACTCATCAAGCACCTGACTCATCTCGTTTCCACGCTCGCCGCAGCCAACATAGACGATTATATCCGCATCGCACCACTTTGCAAGCTGATGCTGAGTCATTGTCTTTCCTGTGCCGAAGCCTCCGGGTATCGCCGCTGTTCCGCCCTTTGATATCGGGAACATAGTGTCGATAACTCTCTGTCCCGTGATGAGCGGTACTGTTGCGGGAAGTCTGTTTTTGCAGGGACGGGCATTTCTGATCGGCCATTTCTGGCAGAGTTTAAGCTCGTGTTCGCTGCCGTTATCGTCCTTTATTGTGACGATAGTATCCATAAGCCTGTATTTTCCGTTTGGTGCTGTTTTTATTACCGTTCCGCTGACTGCCGGCGGAACAAGAAAACGGTGTTCGATAATAGCAGTTTCGGGACAGACGGCATATATCTGACCCTCACCGAGTACATCGCCCTCTTTTACTTTTATGGTAACGTCCCATTCCTTTTCAAGGTCAAGCGAAGAAACGGCTGCACCTCTTGAAATAAAAGAACCGCTTGTTTCCTCGATAGCTTTCAAAGGACGTTCGATACCGTCAAAAATATTATCTATAATGCCCGGTCCCAGAAGAACATTCATTGGAGCGCCTGTTCCTACGATCGGGTCGCCGGGTTTCAGTCCGGTCGTTTCCTCATAGACCTGAACCGTTGTGAAGCGGTCGTTTATGCCGATGATCTCACCAACAAGACGTGCCTCTCCCACATATACCATTTCCATCATGGAAAAGCTTCTCGTATTTCTGACGGTAACAACAGGACCGTTGATGCCATAAATAACATCATTTGTCATTTTCTAACTCATCCTATCTTTGCGGAAGGCTGTATAAGCCGCTGTTCCGTTATTTTTCGGTGATCGTAAGTCCGGAGTGTTCATAGAACCATTCACGCTGCTGTTCAAGCTTTGTGTCGAGAGTTTCGTCTGCGATAAGTCCCATGCTCCTGCTGAGTCCCGTAATACCGCCGATCCTGATTTCCTCAGAAGCGGCAAACTCACAGTTCTTGCCGAAATAGTCCCTCAGCCTTTTTCTGAAGCCAAGATCTTCCTCTTTCATATAGATCACTACATCATCGGCTGTAAGCACACGGCTTATCTTTGCTGCACTCTTTATGAGCAAGGCTTCATATTTCTGAGTTTTTGTAAATTCAACAAGCTTTTTTTCAGCCTTCGCAAAGACATCATCTTCGATCTCACGGCGGCGGATGAAGATGCTTTTTTTGCTTGCGCTTTCGGATCTTGATCTTTCAACGGCTATTTTGCTGTTGATATCCGCCATTTTTTTCTGCAGAAGATCATAGGCCTCTTTAAGACCCTCTTCTTCGGCAGTATTGAGTTCTCTCTGCTTGAAGTCCTCAGCCTCCGAGCGCATCATACTGCGCTGTTCTTCGGCATATTTTTCTATCGCCTTTAAAAAATTGTCAGTTTTACTAACCGTATCGGGCATATTTTCACCTCCGTACAGTTTCGGAAAAGCTCATGCCTTCCTATATTTTTACACCGATAGCTTCCCTGACATAACGGGTGATGGAGTCCTTTGCACGGCCGCTTCCGTGTCTGTCGGGAATCTCTACAATAAGAGGCTGCCTGCGGTTGAGCTTGAGGTCATAGACCAGTTCAGGGCAAAGACTTACAAGTCTTTCCGTCATAAGTATGACCGCAACATCCTCCCTGTCCATAGCTTTTTTGAGGGTCTCACGCACCTCGCTGTCCTCATGGACGATCACGCCGTCTATGCCTGCAAGGTGCATACCCATTAGTGTATCAACATTATCGCTTATTAAAAAGAATTTCATAAGCTCACCAACTCCATTTATCAGACCTTGCTGATGATAAGGATAGATACAAGAAGTCCATAAAGTGCCACGCCTTCGCCGAGAGCAACGAAGATAAGAGCCTTACCGAATGCCTTGGGGTCTTCACTCGTTGCACCGATAGCCGCAGGAGCAGCGTTTCCGACTGCGATACCTCCGCCGATGCCGGAAATACCCGTTGCAAGAGCGGCGCCGATCATTGCAAGACCGAATGAAGTGCCTTCCTTTGCTGTTTCGGCATCTCCCTCAGAAACTGCAAAAGCTGTGATGGCTGCGGTAACGAGACAAACAGAAGCAACAGCGGCAAAAGAGCCGATCTGTGACAAAACTATCCTTTTTCTTGAACGTCTGCCTGACACTGCGCTTTTATAAGCGAAAATGACAGATGCAACGAGAAAAATTACAGGAACCGAAAGCAAAATATAATCCAACATAATTGTTATCCTCCGTTTTTTATCATTCTTTTAAATATTACTTGTGGGCAGTTCTGAGTCTTCTTGAAGCAACAGGGGTAAAGGGACGGCCCTCACCGATATAGAACCTGCTGAATATCTCATAGTAATCAAGTCTCAGCACCTGTATCGCAACAAGGAGTGCTTCAAGAGCCATGACTATAACATTGCCTATGATAAGTATGAGCGTATAGCCGACCGCACCGCCGACCATCTCGGCAAGTGTAAAAACAACGAGCATCATGCCCGCATGAACAAGGATATATGCGCCTACACGCAGGAATGACATGGTGTTTGTAACATAGCTGAGGCATATCTCAAACAGTTCAAAGAAGCTCTGTACGAAATATTCGCCCCACTTCTGCGGTTTCCAGTTCTTTTTTCTTTCGGCAAGTTTTCCGAAAGGCTCTCTCATAAACATGAGGATAAGCGGAAGAACGATAAGTCCCAGTATATAAGGCACTGTCATCAGTTCTATTCCAAGGAGCATCTGACAGATAAGTCCGGCGACGAGTGAAACATACAGCACAAAGCCCGCAATGCCGTTTGCTCCGAAGAGTGCGCTTTCCATATCGTGCCGTTTCAGCGATGATATTATGTTTGTTATCATCGCAAGAGCTATGGTAACGATACCGATAGCGACAGAACCGTAAATAATGAGCGTAATGCTGTCCGGCTCCATAACCTCTATGAGCTTTCCTTCAGTTCCGAAAAGCTTTTGGTGAACCGGAGTAAGAAGCTCTTCAAATCCGAATACCGAACCGTAGAGGAAACCGAATATCATTCCCATGATGCCGCATGGGACGAGTATCTTTCCGATCTCCATTTTTTTGAGCTTCCACATCAGTGCGCCTATCAGCGCCACTACAAATCCCTGTCCCACATCTCCGAACATAATGCCGAAGAAAAGCGTATATGTGAGCGCCACAAAGGGTGTCGGGTCTACCTCATTATGACACGGAAGGCCGTACATTTTAACATAGAACTCAAACCGTCTGAAAAACGGAAGGTTCTTTATTATTACCGGCGGAGACTGGTTGCGGACATCTTTTGCATCCATAACGGTATATTCGATACTGTGGATCTTATCAAGTCCTTCCGCAAAGCCTTTTTGTTTGTCGGCAGGTATCCAGCCGACGAGGATAAAGGTCTTGTGGTATTTGTAGGCGAACCGTTTTATTTCATTGTATGTGTTCATTTCCAGAAGGAAGGAATAATTTTTGCAGCACATCTCCTTTTCCTTCTGCCAGAACGCATCAAGCTTTGACTGTTCGTTTTTCAGTTCGTCCTCAAGACTCTTTACTTTTTCGTCAAGGGATCTGATATAGTCGTCCGGCTTTCCGGATATCGGCGGGATATCGAACCGTTCAAAGAACAGTGACGAAAATATCCTGTCTATCTCGTCCTTTTGTTCGGGGATCGTAAAATATGCGCCCCAGTAGTGTGTATCGTCGTTTGTAAACGGGAAAAAGATGGCATATTGGTTTGAAGAATAAGCCGAGAGCTTTTCATAGCTTTCCTTGGGCAGCCGTCCGAAATTAGGAGTGATATATTCGCAGTTTGATATTTCCGTGAAGTCGATGTCACATCCTTTGAGATGCTCGACCTGTTTTATGGACAGTCTGATCTCATCTATTTCCTGTTCAAGACGGAGCTTATTGTTCACCATATTTTCGATCTTATTTGCAAGTTCTTCTGTATAATTCAGCACATCAGAAGGTTCATAATTTTCATCGGTCCGGATGTCGGAAAGCGGAAAACCGGCGGACTCACAGGCATTTTCAAGCTGCTGTACGGGCTGTGAATACGGGTTTTTGGTGCCGAGCGAAATAAAATTATTTGTGTCGGAGTAAAACAGCATTGCGTCATCCGGCTGGAACACTCCGGAATCTCCGCAGTATTTTACAACATCGTCAAGGTCCGACATCATACCGATGATACTGATTGCTTTTACCGATTTTACAGACAAAGGATCACCTCCTCAAAAACTATCTGACGGGCAGCTTACGCTTTTCGTCAGGGGATAAACCATATCTTGTTGCCTCGATCTGGTTTATTATGTTGCGCACCTCGATCTGCTTGAGATAGATGTAAGAGATCATTACGATCGTCGGATTCGGCGACAATCTCAAGTGATGCTTGCAGTATGCGTTTATCAGCGCATAAGAGATCTGGGTATCATCAAAAAAGTGAAATTTTGACAGGTGCTGTCCCAGATAAGTTGACCGTGCAAGCTCATAGACATCTTTGATATCGTCCGCACTGCAAAAATCCTCTATTGCTTTTTTGGACAGCCTACCAAATGGAATGAGCATTGACTTTACCGTATCAGCCTGAAGGTTATGATATTTTTTCAGTCTGAGTATCCTTTCAAGGTTCTCAAAGTCGAACACTGCGTTGAAAAGGTCCCTCAGTTCCTTCTGTTCGGACTTGTTTTTCATTTTTGAGACGGCATTCATTGCCATGCGGTAATTTTCGTTGTTGAGTGCGATCTCAATTTCTGCGATCCTTGCGGAACGGCCGTCTTCCGGACGGAAGTTTTTCAGAACGGCATAGTACTTTGTGCGGCGTACCACAGAAAGAACATCGTCAAACGAACGGGCAGCCGCAAGCTTTTTGAAGCTTACAGGCGTGAAACGGTCGAGCGACAGCGGAACACTCAGAGCAAATTCCTCCGAGCGGCCTGTTTTCATCATCATAAGGCACTTCACGATCTGTTCGATATCCAGCCTTGAAATAATGAAGTCTGCAACAGAAAGAGCCTCGTCCGAGCTGTAGCGTGACAGTGCGGCAAGATCAAGATAGACCTCCTGTCGGAGAAGCGGTTCAAGCTGACCGCGGTGTATTTCATTTTCAACAAGTCCGGCAAGCGCACGTGAATAACAGGTCCGTGTCTTCAGATACGACGCAAGCTCCGGCACGGTCTTGCAGTCCGAGATCTGCTGATAATCCTGATCCTTCAGGCATTTTCCGTACATAGCTCTTGATTTTGCAAGGACTGCGTTGCATGATTTTGAAGACATAAAAGTTTACAGCTCCTTTCCGACCGCCTATCCGTCCACGACACGGGCAACGATCTCATCCACCCATTTGTCACAGTTACGGTCATAGGCGCTGTCAAGGCGGGCTATAACTGCGCTGTTGCGTTCCTTTACGAGCTTCAGTTCTGCATCCGACCTTTTCTGAGCGGATTCCTGATTGACCGCAATACGCTTTTTGGCTCTTTCAAGGTAATCTCTTTTTATATTTTCTTTTTTTTCGATGACTTTTTTTTCAAAGTCAAGCTTATCCTTTTGCGCCTCTTCGGTCATATCACGGGCCTTTTTGTCCATTTCGACAATTTTAGCGATCATATCTTCCAAGGATAAAACACCCCCTTACATCACAAATAATGGGAAAAACAGGCAGAATATATGCCTGCTTTCTTCCAATATTATACTCCCGTAAACTTTAATTTACAAGTGACAATAGATAAAATTTGTAAGTTTTATGTACTGCATCAGAACGCCGCTTATTTTTCTTTATAGTTGCCGAGGAAAGAGAATTCGTTCAGTTCGTCCGAAAGCGCACACATCAGCGAGAGAGTACGTTTGTCCCTGATATTTCCGGCAAAATCAAGATAAAAAAGATATTCAAACGGAGTGCCCTTTTTGGGTCTCGATTCAAGCTTTGTAAGATTAAGACCGTCAGCGGCAAATCTGCATAGGATATTGTAAAGAGAGCCTGTTGTGTGCGGAAGCGAAAAGCAAAGGCTGATCTTATCCGCACCGTCCTCTATGAAAAGCTCGTTTGATATCACAATAAAGCGTGTAGTGTTGGACGGGTCATTCTGAAATCCCCTGAGAACTATCTCCAGCCCGAATTTTTCTGCTGCGTCCTCCGAACATATCGCAGCGATATCCGTCCTGCCGCTTTCTGAAACGATCTTTGCGGCTGCGGATGTGCTTGGAGCCGTCTCATATTCGATATGTGCGGAATTGATAAAGTGAGAACACTGAGAAAGTGCCTGCGGATGTGACAGCACCTTTTTTATATTTTTGGGATCGGTGCCTTTTACGGCTGCAAGACAGTGGTTTACTACGATATCCACAGCCGAAACAACGGAAAATCTGTATTTCAGCATCAGGTCATAAACATCCGCAACAGAGCCTGCCGAGCTGTTTTCAATCGGAACAACACCGAACTGTGCCCTGCCGGACTGAACGGCAAAGAATACATCATTGAACGAATGACAGAAATCCGGAGAGGAATTCGGGAATGTGAGCATTGCCGCCATGTGTGAATACGCTCCCGGAAGTCCGAAGCAGGCAACGGAAATATCGCTGCTCTCATAAGGCACGGTCTTTTTTGCGGAAAAAATACGGTTTTTAAGCTCCTGACCGCTGCCAAGAAGATCATGCTGCAAAGCACGGCTCAGCTCCATAACAGCCGCATAGAGCTGTCTTGCAGAAGAGCCGTAGATTCCGGCTTTTTCTTCGACCCTGTCAAGTATTTCCTGCTCACGCTGCGAGTTGAAAACAGACATACCGTTTTCCATCTTATAAACGGCGACCTGACGTGAACATTCCATACGTCTCCGAAAAAGTTCTATCATCTGATCGTCGATCCTGTCTATCTCATTCCTTATTTCTTTAAGATCCATAGTTTTCTCACCCCATAAAAATATAAATGGCATTTTCCGATATTTCACAAAAACGTCCGGATAAAATCTCATTCCGTTTCAGAGTCAGACCAGTCATCTTCCCTCAAACAGTTCTCCCAATGTACACGAACCGTCTTCCTTGTGGAGAAGCTCTGTTTTTTTCTCATCGGGAATATACCTGCTGTCGGACGGATAGAATATAGTCCCCTGTGAATCCGCGCTCATATCAGACAGATATTCCACCTCGTCTCCTATATCGAAATATTCAAGCACTTCTTTGATAGTGGCGTTTTTTGCGCCGTCCATTCTTTCTATTATGTTATCATAACGGTCCGAAAGAATCTCGCCATAACAAACATCTGCGTAGTATTTGCTGCACAGATAGTTTATATTCGCTGCCATCACTATCATATCATGTTCTGTTTTTTCCTCTGAACAGCCCGGCATGAGACATATCACAAAAAAGCACAGTGCTGAGAGAATAGCAACCGTTTTTTTCAAAGCATACCGACCTCCTTTATCAGGTTTATGACTGCAAGAGCCGCTGCGGATTCTATCACAGGCACAGCCCTTACGGCGATGCACGGGTCGTGTCTGCCGTGTATTTCAAGCTCAGTGTCCTTTTTCTCACCGAGGTCAACGGTTTTCTGCGGTCTCGATATGGACGGAGTGGGCTTTATCGCCGCACGGAATATTATCGGCATACCGGAGCTTATTCCGCCGAGTATGCCTCCGTGCCTGTTTGTCCGTGTTTTTACGGTATCGCCGTCATAGTAGAATTCATCGTTGTTCTGGCTGCCTCTGAGCGTTGAGCTTTCAAATCCTGCACCGAATTCGATACCCTTCACTGCCGGAACGCCGAAAACCACTGACGAGATCACGTTTTCAATGCCGCCGAACATAGGCGAGCCTGCGCCTGCCGGCATTCCGGTAACGGCACATTCCACAATACCGCCGATGCTGTCCTGTGACAAGCGGCATTCCTCGATGAGTTCGCGCATTGCGGTCTCTTTTGAAATGTCGATAAGTCCGAACTTTGCATTTGAAAGCCTTTCCATAAGCTCATCAGGGATATTTGTCCCGTCAAAACGGCAGTCCTCGACATCACCGACAGAAGCAATATGTGCGGCGATCCTGATACCCCTGCGTTCAAGTATCTGGCGGCAGACCGCTCCCGCAAAAACTATCGGAGCGGTGAGCCTTCCCGAAAAATGTCCTCCGCCTCTTATGTCGTTGAACCCTTTGTAGCGCAGATAGCCTGTATAATCTGCGTGTGAAGGACGGGGACAGGTCATTATATTCCCGTAGTCGTTTGAACGTGTGTTCGTATTTTTTATGACGGCACAAAGCGGAGCGCCGGTCAGGGTATCGTCAAGAACTCCCGAAAGTATCTCCGGAAAGTCGCTTTCCTTTCTGGGCGTGGCCGCCTTGTCGTTTCCGGGGGCACGTCTTGCCATCTGCCGGAGAACAGCGTCCATATCTATCTTCTCTCCTGCGGGCAGTCCGTCCATAACAACGCCGATGCCTGCGCCATGGCTCTCGCCAAAAACCGATATTTTTATGTATTCACCCCATGATGACACTGAACTCGCCTCCTAAAGATCTCATATCCTCAAAAAATGACGGATAAGATTTGTTGATGCTCTCCATATCCGATATTATTATATCCCCGCTGCATTTTACGGAAGCGACTGCAAGCGACATAACTATCCTGTGGTCGTTATATCCGAGGACGCTCCCTCCGTGGAGCTTTTCAACACCTCTGATAACAAGTCCGTCATCAGTTTCCGTAATATCGGCACCCAGTCTTGAAAGCCCGTCGCACATTGCGGCAAGGCGGTCACATTCCTTTATCCTCAGCCGTGCCGCTCCGGTTATCCTCGTTGTTCCTTTGCAGAGTGCTGCGGCAGCCGCAAGTGCCGGCACCATGTCCGGTATGTTTTCGGCATTTATATCCGTGCCGTTCAGTTGGTTTTTTCGTATAGTGATACTGCCGTCCTGACCTGCCGTTACATCCGCACCCATCTTAGCGTATATCTCCATGCAGGCCTTGTCGCCCTGTTTGGAATCGACATCAAGATTATCTATGGTTATCTCTCCGCCAAGAGCAGCCGCAGTCATAAAGAATGCAGCCTGCGACCAGTCGCCTTCAACGGTAAAATCCGCCGGACGGTATTCCTGTCCTCCCCTGACGAACCAGCCGTTTTCGGTCTCAGCGATCTCCACCCCGAACTTTTTCATAATATCAACGGTCATTTTTATATATCCGACAGATTGTGCCGGCGAGGTGAGGACTATTTCGCTGTCTTCTCTGCAAAGAGGAAGCGCAAGCAGCAGCCCCGTGATAAACTGTGAACTGATATCCCCGGGAACCTCAAAACGTCCGCCAAAGAGCTTTCCGCTGATCTTCAGCGGCAGACCGCCCTCCGTAACAAACTCCGTTCCGTGAGCCGGAAGACACTCCGAAAAAACTCCGATAGGACGCTGCGGAAGCTTTCCGTGACCGACAAATTCAGTGCTGACTCCTCCGGCGGCGGCAACAGGGATAAGAAATCTCAGTGTAGAACCGCTTTCACCACAGTCCAGCAAAGCCTTGTCAACAGAAAAGATGCCCTTTCCGTCAACGGTCAGTCTTTTGCCTTCGACAGAGATATCAGCGCCAAGTCTTTTCATACACTCTATGGTCGCCTTTATGTCGTTTGAAAGGTCAATAGGCTCGATAATGCTTTTTCCTGCGGAAAGAGATGCACATATCACCGCACGATGAGCGGCGCTTTTTGAAGGAGGTACGGATATCCTGCCCGACAGTCCTTTTGGAGAAACACAAATACTGTTCAATATTTTTTCCTTCTTTCTTTATAAACATCCGCTAATATCATACCACAAACCACAGACGATTTACAATATTATATAAAAAAAGAACCGCCGCAAAAACGGCAGTTCTTAAAAAAATTTTCAGTTATTCGGCTCCGGCCTCAACTGCGGGCTTATTGCCTTCCTTTTTTTGTGTTCTTTTCCTGACTTTATAGCGGATGAAATCTATAAACGACCCAAAGCCTGTAAGAACGGCAGTCGAGCCGAGAAGTACTATAATGAATCCAAGGAACGATTCCTGTATCACCCAGTACATGATGCCTGTCACCGTGAAGGGTATACCTGCCGCAAGCGGTATTATGAATGAGGATATCTTGAATTTTTCCTCACCGCTTTCGTCAATATCGCTCTCATCATCGTTGACTCCCTTTATCCTCCTGAACTGCAGCAGCTTATAAACCGCTACCAAAAGGAGAGATGCCGAGAACATGATATAGAATATGCCCCTGTACTGCATGGTCTTTGTCCATATATGCATCGGATCGGCTGCACTGCTGTATATTGTTATCTCGTCTCCGACCTTCCATGAGCCTTCATACTGACCAAGCGGAACTCTGGTATACAGGATACCGTTGATAGTATACTTGACAAGCGTAGTCGGACTTTCGATCTTTGATGATGCGGGCTGCTGTATCTCTTCAATAACAGCCGTACATTCGACCGCATCCGACGGCAGATCCGATGCCCTGATCTGAAGAAGTATTCCGAACACAAGGCAAAAGATGCCGACCACCAGCAAAACAACACTTCCCCTTGTGCCTATCCTGTCGATAGAGAATCTTTTCATCTTCAGCCCCTCCTATTCTGTAAATATAGCTTATTCACGGTTTCAAGGTGTGATATAAAGCGCTGCGGTATTCTGGACATTGTTATAGTATATAGTATCGCTCCCTGAAAAATTACCGGTCTCTGCTTCAAACTCTTCAAAACGGTCGCACCCGTTCATAACAAAATCATCGTAGGCTTCCTTTGTTTCAAAGCGTATCGAGATCGTGTTTTCCTCTCCCGGAATATATTTTTTTGCAAGTATCTCCTTCAGCCGCAGCTCAGGATCTTCGTCCGCCGCAACATAAAGGCCGTTCATAATATGGTAATTAAGCTCAAGCGTATCGCAGACCGGCAGTTCATAATACGCAAAAAAGCTGTTGACCCTTCTCGACCTGCTCATCATCTCATCATCCATATTGAAAAAACCATAAAGCGGTACGGCAAAACTGTCCTCTGACAGTTTCAAATTATCGGCAGCAATATCTGTATGATAATAATTCCCGAAAATTTTGACAATGTTCCAGGAATGGCTCGGATATGCGCCGTCATTTTCCCACAGCGGCTCTCCTGCCACCGTAAGACACTCTATGCCGATCTCGTGCATACACCATGAAAAAGCCTTGCTTATTCCTTCACATCTGCCACGATGTTCTATCAATGCGCCGTACGCAGACCCTGCCTTTTCGGCATAGTCATCAAACACACACTCGGAAAATATCTTATCAAAAACATATTTTTCCTTTTCAAACTCATCCATATTTTCCGTTTCTTTTCTGAGCTTTTCAAAATATGCACCAAGATTGCTCATACACTCGCTGTATTCATCCTGCTGCATATTAAAATAAAGTCCCACGCCGCTGACATGACCGGAAATTTCCGCACTGCTTCTCGGACTGTAATCTCCCTTGAGATGTATAAGCTCCGGACAGTCATAATTGATGTACCACATCAGACGGTCAAGATCATCCTCCGGCAGCGTAGTGCCGAAATCCACCTGATTTTCAAAATTCAGAGCGGCATGATACATTGCAGCAAACACGTTCAGCTCGTTTTCGGAAAGCCTGCGCACAAAATATTTATTTTTTATGTCATATATTTCTGATATGTAGTCTTCATAAGGGAGCTTGCTTTCTTCTCCGGACACATCGCCGGATATCTCAGCGGACGGTTCTGAAGACTGTCCGGAATCTTCGCTTTCCGAGACATCCTCCGACTCTTCCTCAGACACTTCAGCAGACTCTTCCTCAGATGGTTCGCCGGATACTTCCTCAGACGCTTCAGAGGACGTTTTTTCGGGGTCTTCACCGGACTCTTCTTCGGATACCGGCACGGATATTTCTTCGGACCTCTCAGAGGGAAAAAAACTGCTGCCGGAAGAATTATCGTTCCTGCTGCATCCGCCAAAAAAAGAGATACTTAATATGATGGAAATTATTATTAACGATACTTTTTTCATCATGTACCATCCTTTTTTCAAATCAGATCAATAGCCTGTATAAGGAGCAAAGGGATCGTATTCCTGATCCATCGACGGGTTCGGAGCGCCATATCCGGTATATGCAGCATTGGGATCAACGGGGGCATCCATTGACGGGTTCGGAGCACCGTATCCGGTATATGCAGCATTGGGATCAACGGGGGCATCCATCGACGGATTCGGAGCACCGTATCCGTAAAACTGCTGGCTGCTGTCAGGCATATCCGCCGGTATGTCCGTATTTGAAGGAGTCATGGCCGGAGCGCTGCCGGCAGCACCGAAGCTTGCATAATCCGGAACAGATGAATTTCCCGCAGATACGCCGAACCTGCCCGGATCCTGACCGCCGCCAAAGGCTGAATAGGCTTCATTTTCATTGATGACGGATTCTCCGATGTTTTTATCATTCTCATAACGTGCATTGTAGTCTATGCCGCTGTCAGAAAAAGGATTGTAGATATCATCTTCTGAGAGGATCCTGTCAAGACTGTTGAACGCACCGGATTCTGCACGTTCCTTGTCTTCCTTCATCTGCTGCATATTTTTTTCCATCACGATACGGTGATCTCTTATGCGGTTCCTTCTCGAAAACAGTACTATTCCCGCTGCGGAACCAAGTATCACAAGCGAATATACAATGTAAAGAAAAACATGATTTTGCTTTTTGATCTCCTCTGCAAACATGACCTTTGTATGGTCATCGTCAGAATACTTTACGTTTATCGTTGTTCCGATCTTGAGATCAGGCACCTGTGACACCTTTATTCTTCCGTACAGTTCGTTTGTAATAGTCTCCGAGTCACTGAACCTGACCTCTACAATAATAGGTCTTCTGTATACTTCCGCATAATCCCCATCGACTTCTATGGTTTCGGTCCCGAATCCGTCCGGCACATCAACAACTACTGCGGTAGTTCTCACCATTCCGTCCGGAGGCTCGTTGTCCTTTTGTATTGTAATAAACATCATAGTTGAAAATATAAGTATCAACGCAAAAAACACTATTATAAGAAAATACTTTTTGTTTATAAGTTTTTTGACAAATTCCAAAGCTGACCCTCCTGAACAAATGATCTTGCATACCGCCTTACTCTATATAATAATATAATTTATTGGAAATTTCAATATCACAATCAAATCATTTGAATGTTTTTAATTTTTTTTAAAAACCACTTGACAACGAACGATGACTTGTGTATAATATATCATGTTGTCAGGAAAATATGCGAGTGTGCTGGAATTGGCA
>DBWG01000007.1:0-334 GCA_002308635.1 Ruminococcaceae bacterium UBA1244
AATGTTCAATGCCTATCCGGAAATGTTAGAGGTGGGAGTGCCTGCGCTGAGGATAATAAGCCTTTGCTTTGTACCCGCCGCCTGCGGAATAATGGTTTCAACGCTGTTTCAGGCAGTCGGAAGAGGACTGCGTTCAATGTTCATATCCCTGCTCAGACAGCTTGGGATAATACTTCCGTCGGCATATCTTCTTTCGAGGATAGACAGCGGTTTTGTATGGTGGTCATTTCCGATAGCAGAGGGTGCGGCTCTCGTTACGGCGGTTATCCTATTTGTGACTCTCTACAAAAAGCTTATAAAAAATCTTGACAAAAAGTGATACATCATTGACCTT
>DBWG01000007.1:480-5389 GCA_002308635.1 Ruminococcaceae bacterium UBA1244
CTTGTACTGATACAGACAGGACTGTGTATTCTGGTGCTTGCGTTTGGGCTGACGCTTAAAGCAATCGGCGGCAGCCTTTATGCACAGATAGCAACGTGGTATTTTGACAGCTACAACAATTCCGTATTTACAGGGACGGCTTCACCGCCGGATATAATAAAGGATGAAACTGTAATTACAGAAACGAGCCGTGCGTCACCGGATGAGTTCGGAAAGTCAGAGGAAAGCAAAAAGTCATTGCCGCTGAAAAGCGGTACGATCACTTCCGGATACGGAGAGCGTGACTATAACGGCGAAACGCAGTTTCATAAGGGAGCGGATATCGCAGCGGAAAAGGGCAGCAAAATTTTTGCTGTTTTTGACGGAAAAGTAAAGACCGCCGAAAATGACCCGTCATACGGGAACTATATCGTTCTTGAACATAATGACGGGCTTTGTACTTTATATGCACACTGCGATAAGCTTCTTGTGAAGAAAGGCGGAAGTGTAAAAGCCGGAGACAGTATCGCTGAGGTCGGAGAAACAGGCGATGCCGACGGCTCTCACCTTCATTTTGAGGTGCTGAAAAACGGAGAGAACATTGATCCTCTGACAGTCATCGGAGATGCCTACAAATGAAAGCGAAGCTTTTCGGGACGGTCATTGAACTGAGCTATCCTCTTACGGCGGCGATCACAGCGGTGATAATACTTGACGGTTCATCTTCGGTTTTTATCTGTCTTTTGTCGGCGCTCATGCACGAGCTTGGACACATAATGATGCTCAGACACTTTGGTGCAATGCCGGAAAGAATAAAGCTGTCGCTTTTTGATGCGGCTATTATCGACAGGAAAAAAGCACTGAGAAAGAACAATCAGGAGCTGTTTGTTATTCTTGCGGGTATAGCCGTGAATTATATTTCTGCCGCCATCGGCATGGGAATATATCATTTTGTAAAACAGGATTGGATGATGACCTTTGTGACGGCTCACCTTACGCTTGGGATATTCAACAGCCTGCCTGTTGATTCCCTCGACGGCGGACAGGCAATTCTGATAATACTGACGAGTCGTTTTTCTCAAGAGAGAGCCGAAACGATACTTGTGATAATTTCGATCATTGTAATAGTTCCGATTGCGTGCGGGGGTTTTTTGCTGCTTTTTTATACGAGGTACAATTTCACACTTTTGCTTGCGGCAATGTATCTTACGGCATTGCTGTTTCTCAAAAACAAAAAGCGGCTGCTGCGAAAATAACGCAGCGGCCGCTTTTATCATACAAAGAATCCTACTCCGAATGCCGCCATTGAAGCTGCAAGAGCAACAACGATAAGCGGCAGTCTGAAGTATGCAAGAACGAGTGCGATTACTGTTCCGACAGAGGCAGTGATGAAATTCCCTGTACTATAAAAAATTGCAGGTATCGTCATTGCCGCCAAAACAGCGTATGGGATATAGTAAAGAAAGCTCCTGATGAACTGTGACTTTATTTTTTTGCTGAAAAATCCGAAGGGCAGGGCACGTATCAGATAAGTGACACCTGCCATGACTGCGATATAGAGAGCGATGGTCATTCCTTTTGTTCCTCCTTTATCGGGAAGAACACTGCACCGACAAGCGATGCAGCCATTCCGCAGAATATAACAGCAAATCCGCCGGACATGAATGTAAGAACGTATTTGCAAAGTATGCTCAGTCCAGAAGCGCAGATCACGACTAAGAGGACGCTTCTTTTTTCTGCGGCAGGCGGGACGATTATTGCAATGAACATACCGTAAAGCATCAGTCCCATTGCTGCGATAAGCTCAGCGGGGAGTATCTCTCCTGCCGCAGCGCCCAAGAACGTCCCTGCTGTCCAACCGAAGGACGATACCACGATTATCCCGTACATATACGATGGTGTGACGGGCTTTTTCCTCGTGGAACAAAGTGCAAATATTTCGTCCGTTATTCCGTAGGCGGCGATAAGCCTGTGACGGAGTGTAAAGCCCTTGTCGAGATTCTGCGACAGGGATATTCCCATCAGCGCATAACGCAGGTTTATGACAAGCTGTACAAGAGCCATTTCTGCAAGAGTGCCGCCGGATGATATTATCTCTATTCCCTGAGCCTGTCCCGCTGAGGTCAGGTTAGTGAATGAAATTATGACTGCACTGAGGACTGAGATCCCGAGCCTGACCGCAGCTATGCCAAAGCCGAATGATACCGAAAGATAGCCAAGACCGATGGGTATTCCCGCTGCCATTCCGCTGAGAAATTCCGAATCCTTTTTCATCTTATCACACCCATCGAGACGAGCAGCAGTGCAACAAGAAGTACGGGAGCTATATATTTTATCATGCCGATGTAGAGTATTCGCCTGCCGAATTTCTCGCCGTTCTTTGTTGCCTCGTCAATGACTGTTTTCGGCTTGACGATCCATCCGATGAGGATACAGGTTCCGATAGCGACTATCGGCATAAAGATATTGTTGCTGAGGAAGTCAAACAGATCAAGCAGACCGCCTTCACCTCCGCCCGGCATAGTCCATGTGAATTCTATGACATTGAATCCGAGACAGATAAATATTCCTATGGCAAGTGCAGCGGCAGCTTCGATAATAACGGCATTGTGTCTATTGATGTTTGTCTTGTCAATGATGCTCGAAACAACAGCCTCCAAAATAGAGATGGCGCTTGTAAGTGCGGCAAAGAATACCATCACAAAAAATACTGCGCCGACAATATTTCCTGCCCATCCCATAGACTGGAATACCTGCGGCAAAGCAACGAACATAAGTCCAGGACCTGCGCTTTTAAGTCCTTCATTGCCCTGAAAAGCATAAACGGCGGGTATTATCATAACGCCGGCAAGAAATGCAACAGCGGTGTCGAATATTTCTATGCGGTTGACGGATTTCATCATATTGCTGTCGTCCTTGAAATACGAGCCGTATGTTACCATGATGCCCATAGCAACGCTTATGCTGTAGAAAAGCTGACCCATTGCGTCAAGAACGACCATAATAATATCCTTGAAGTTCATGCCTTCAACGCTGGGGATCATGTATTTTCTAAGACCGTCCATACCTGTGCGGCCGTCTGTACCCTGAACCGTAAGAGAGAATATCGCTATGCCGACAACGAACAGAAGGAGTATCGGCATGAGTATCTTTGAAAGATTTTCAATTCCCTTGTTTACTCCGATGAATACGACCACTGCGGCAGCCAAAAGAAAAACAGCGGTAAAGATGATCGGTTCATAATAGCCGGAAATAAATTCTGTGAAATATGTTCCTTCGGCAGCAGCACTGCCCTGACCGGTACAGAACACGATGCAGTATTTCAGCACCCATCCGCCGATGATACAGTAGTACGGCAGGATAAGGAATGGAACAAGCGTTGCAAAGCCGCCTATCCATTTTGATCTTTTGTGCAGCCTTCCGTATGCGGTCAGCGCACTTTGTTTTGTTTTTCGGCCTATGGCGACTTCCGTTACAAGCATTGTATATCCGAAGGTCAGCGCAAGTATTATGTATACCACAAGGAACAAGCCGCCGCCGTCTTTTGCTGCAAGATAGGGAAATCGCCAGATGTTTCCAAGTCCGACCGCACTTCCTGCTGCTGCAAGCACAAAGCCGATGGAGCTTGAAAACGAGTTTCTTTTTTCGCTCATAATATCCTCCTTAAAAAGTTTTATAAATATCAGTAATTGTACCACAATATCATAAAATAGTCAAATTTTACATTGTTTGTGCAGATTATTACATAGATATTGACTGTTTGAGAAAATGTGATATAATGAAAAAAAAACAACCGGAGGGATTTTATTATGAAGAAAAAAATATCAATTGCGGCAGTTCTTTTACTCAGTGCAGTATTGACGATGAGTGCCTGCGGAGACGACAGCGGCGACAGCAAGGACAGCAGCAAACCTGCGGCACCGGCAGTTTCTACAGAGGTAACTGAATCAAAAGATGCTGTTTCTGAACCTAAAATCACAACCGATGGAGACGACAGCAAGGACAGCAGCACTCCTGAGTCACCGGCAGTTTCTACAGACGTAACTGAATCCAAAGAGGCTGATCCCGAACCTAAAACCATAACCGAAAGCGACATCATAGGTGTGTATAGGCTCGATTTGAGTGATGAATCATACGAGGCTTTGAAAAAGCAGATGCTTGCGTCAAGTGAAAGCAGTACGAACATGGAAGATATCTTTACTGAAGACGAGATCGATGAAATGATGAATAAATCGATAGAATATATGCTTGATGCGTATGATTTTGAGATTGAAGCCGGCGGAAAAATAGTTTTTAAAGCATCAACGGAAAAAATTAAGCAGGCACAGATGTATGTTGTTGAATACTCTTTTAACAAACAAAAGGAAATGGGAAAAGATGAAGCTTTGAAAAAAATGTCTGCGGAAAATGCTGAGTTTCTTGAAAAGAATTTGGAACAATACAGCATGACCTGGGAGGAATACTGTGACATGGCATTGGCGTCATTCAGATCCCTTATGGAATCAACATACACCGATGATTACTGCATGAAAACGTTCAACGCTGAAAAGGTTGAAAACGGTATGATGATTTTGGAGACATCGGACTATGAGATCAAAGACAATAAAATTCTGTATACAAAAAAAGATGGCACAACAGGTGAAATGACATACGACGGCGAATGCCTGCATTTTACAAATCCGGAATCAGATACAGAAACAAGCAGTCAAAATATATTTAATATGGTCAAGGAAATTAAATTGGTAAAGAGGACATGACAAAACAAAGGGAAGCACCGAAAATGTGCTTCCCTTTTTTGTGTATTTTTTGACTTTGACTCTTGAAAATCAGGGGAGAGTGTGCTACAATATAGCTGTTAGTCGTGCCGGCATGGCGAAATAGGCAGACGCAAGGGACTTAAAATCCCTCGGAGTAAAATCCGTACCGGTTC